>JAFTEI010000102.1 GCA_017453965.1 Lachnospiraceae bacterium | reverse complement strand
GTCACCTTAAAGGTCGATCCCACGCCTTTTTCGCTGTCTACTTCTATCGTCCCGTTCATCATGTCTATGATGCTTTTTGTTATGGACATACCAAGGCCCGTGCTGCCATATTTATTAGAGGCTCCGCTGTCCTCCTGGGAAAAGGTCTCAAATATCCTTTTCAGGTAATCCTTACTCATGCCGATGCCGGTGTCCTTTATGGTAAAGGCCAGCATCGTCTTTCCCTTGTAGCTTGCGCCCCTTGTTACATTCAGATCGACACTTCCGCCCTTGTCTGTAAATTTCACCGCGTTGCCCAGGATATTGATGAGTACCTGCCGCAGCTTTGCACTGTCGCCAATATAGTATTCCGCCGGCTCTCCGCTGATGTGGCAGCTGTATTGCAAGCCCTTTTCCGTACACTGTCCGCCTATGATGGTATTGATCTGCTCAAGGAATTCACGGAATGAAAATTCCTCGTTACGGATGACCATATTCCCTGACTCGATACGCGACATATCGAGTATGTCGTTGATCAGCGACAGCAGATGCTGTGCTGAGCTTCCGATCTTCTCTAAATAATCTTTTGCCGCGTCAGGCAGGTTCTCTTCATGCAGCGCCAGCCGGTCAAGGCCTATGATCGCATTCATCGGCGTGCGGATCTCGTGGCTCATGTTGGAAAGGAAGGCGGTCTTGGCCTTGTTTGCCTTTTCTGCCACTGAAAGAGCGTCAGAAAGTGCCTGGCTTTTTGCCAGTGAATCCTTCATCTCTTCGTCGATATCCGAAAATCCCACGCCGATCTGGCGGATCTCATCATCAGACTCATACTCCTCCAGGCGCTTCACCCCCGCGATGCGCAGCATCTCATAGCTTTCCCTGCCATCTTTTTTCTTCAGATAGCGGTATGTGATCAAACCCGCTTTTTTCAGGCTCTTTCTGATGTTTTCTGGCCTGATAAAGCTCAAAAAGCCCTCCCGGTACTCCTCATCCACACACTCGTGGCCATACTTGATAAATTCGCTGCTGAATTTAAATTTCCCTCCCTCGTCGATCTCTTTGATCCCGGAATCATCACGGAAGCAGATGGCCTCATCGCTGTCCATATCCACATAATATACACTGCGGTAATCCGACGCGAGGGCTGTGATCATGCGATCCTGCCGGGCTCTCTTTTTCTCCTGATCCAGGAGCTCTTCCTGCAATGCAAGCTGCTCCTCCAACTCCTCCTGGCGAACGCGGTTTTCCGCCTCTTTCGTCTCCCTTTTTAAAACCTGGGCGGCATTCCGCCTGGACTGAATGTATACCATGGAAAACAGAACAAAAAGGACAATGGCGGAAATAACTGACAGCACAAGGCTTCGCTTGATGATCCCCTCGGAAACGGATCCGATCTCGTCCCTGATCACGCTTTCCCTGACCAGATAGGTAAGCATCCAGTCGGTCTTATTAACCGGAACATAATAGAGGGTTTCCGTTATCCCATTGTAGGTGAAAGAAACGGCGTCCTTTCTGCCGTTTTCAAAATCTTCTTTAACCTTCTCATAGCTGTAACCCCGCTCATACCTGGCATGACCTAAGGCCTCGAGAAGATTGCTCTCGGAAGCAAGGCCGCCAAGGACCATGTTCGTAAGCGACACGCCGCTTGTCGTATACAGATTACAGAAAGATGTTCGATTGTTGACATTCTCCTCAAAGGATATGCTCTCCAAAAGTCCGGCCATATCCATTTCGATAAAACAGACCACAAAGGTCTGTCCTTCAAAGGGCAGCCTGTCCACCGGTGCGGCGATCACCACTTTTCGGTCACCGTTTTTCAAATATCTGACGGAAATCTCTGGACCGGAGAGGGTTTTGTAATCAAAGTCATAGCTGTCTATATCCGTCCTGGTGCCGCGGGAGGTATAAATCAGCCCCTTCTCATCCACAAAAGCGAATTTCTCCAGTCCATAGAGCTGCTTCATGCGTACCTGATATGCCTGGAGATTGTCTGCGCTGGAAAGGTCATTCTTTGTCAAAATCCCTAACGCCACGTCGATGTCCTTGGCATACTCGTCAAGGGTTGAGGAAACAACCTGCTCCCGACGCTCCGTCATCTCTCCCATAAAAAGAAGGCTGACCTTTCTGACTCCCTCTAAGGAGTCCCTGCTTGCCGTACGCCCCGTCCATATCGTCCCAAAAACCATAATGGCGGCAAAGAGTACCCCTCCTATAATAACAGCCTGCCATAGCCCTCTGTTATTACCATAGTCCATCTTCACTGTCTTTTCCCTGTCTGCCTGCAATATACACTCCTTTCCCTTGCCAGGCCGCCTCGAATAGCGCAGCGGGCAACGTCAATGCATCTCTCCGGTTCATCTTTTCATCATATCATACCCGGCATCTTTTGCATAGGTAAAATACTGCCGCTTTTTCTTAGAATTTTGTTGACGAATCAACAAAATCGGATTATACTCTATTTGTTGACAAATCAACAAATCACCAGTGCTTTTGTATATAGTACGCTTACTATACAATAGCATTTCGGGGAAGGGGGGGTGAGGGCTTGACGGAGAAATATGAGGATTTTACAGACCTGATCACAACCAGCTTCCGTGCCATACAAAGGATCAAGTCCCGGGGCATGAAAAGGATCAGCCTTAAAGCCAGTGACGCCGACTGTATCTATTACCTGTCGAAATATCCGGAGGGCCTGTCCAACGCCAGACTCGTGGAGCTGTCCGGGGCGGACAAGGCCGTCGTTTCGCGGACTTTAAGCTCCCTGATGGAAAAGGATTTTGTCAGGATGTCTGACGAGGACGACGGAAAGAAATACGGCCGCCGCTATATCTTAACAGCCAGCGGACAACAGACCGCCGACGGCATCAACGAAAAGGTCGCCAACATCGTCTCCGAGATCGACAAAACTGTCAGCACGAAAAACCGGGAGACTTTCTACAAAGTCTTCCATTCCATCTCTGACGAGCTGGTGAGGCTGTCCGCAGAGGAACAAGAGTCATGAAAAGGAGCCTGGTACTGTCCGTGAATGCGAAGCATGAACGGGAAACCCTAAAGGACTAGCTTCGCGTCGCAGTACTGGCAACCGGAACGCGTATGTCAATAGTAAACCACAGTTTATACTAATGAACGCATTTATACTCGCGAACGAATTTAGCTGCCGTTAGGAATTTTCTGACACGGTATATGCAGTTAAACTAGAATGCCTGCCTACGGCAGCCATTAAGTTTAACTAGTATAACTGCCGAATATTTGCTGAAACCATGCGTTCATTAGTCGGGTTTGCTGGAAGCCAAATTCGTTAGCATGCGCCAG
>JAFTEI010000101.1 GCA_017453965.1 Lachnospiraceae bacterium | reverse complement strand
TTTAAGCAAATTTTAATGTCACCCATATGCGTATTATCGGTTGACAATTATTTTGCCCTGTTTTACAATCTGTCAAAGATAACAAAATTAATATTACAGGAGAAAAATTATGAAAAACTTAAAGCAGCTTACTACAGCAGCCATCATGGCAGCGATCATGTGTATTTTGGGACCCTTGAGCGTTCCCATAGGCCCCGTACCAGTCTCACTCACCGTCCTCTTCGTCTTCTTCGCCATATACCTTTTAGGCACCAGGCTGGGCCTTATATCCTATATCATCTATCTCCTCTTAGGGCTGGTAGGACTCCCGGTATTCTCCGGCTTTGCCGGCGGACCCGCTAAGCTCTTCGGGCCCACAGGCGGGTATCTCATAGGCTTCATTCCCGTCTGTATAGTCAGCGGCCTGATAATAGAAAAGGCCGCCGGAAAGTGGTTTGTGGAATTCGCCGGGATGGTGCTCGGCCTCCTTATCCTGTACGCCTTCGGAACGGCCTGGCTCGCCTTCCAGGCACATATTAGCTTTGGACAGGCTCTCGCCGCGGGGGTGATTCCTTTCATAGTTTTTGATATAATTAAGCTCGTGATTGCAATGCTTCTGGGACGAACTCTCAGGGTAAGATTAAAGGATTTTACAGGAGCTTATATTCAAGATGACAAAACTGGAGCGGGCGCGGGAAATATTTCAAAATGACAGATATGCAACTCAGGCTACGGGTATAGTTATAGAGGAAGTGGATAAAAACTATGCCCGGGTGAGCCTTAAGATCGAGGACAGGCACTTAAACGCCAATAATCTTCTGATGGGAGGAGTGCCGATGGTCATGAGTGACTTCTGCTTTGCTGTCGCTTCCAACTTCGAAAACACTCCTACCGTCACCCTGTCCTGTACTACCAGCTTTATGGCCGGCCTAAAGGGCGACACCCTATTTGCCGAGGCCCGTTGCCTAAAGGACGGCCGAAGTACCTGCTTCTACGAAGTCTCGATAACCGACGACCTCGGTACCGATATAGCCAAGGTCAGCATAACTGGCCATAAGATGCTACCTAAAGCATAGGGGTTACTGGAATATCAGGTCAGATACTTTCTCTGTGCCCTGTTGGTGCAGAAGGCAAGCACTATACATACCGCCACCATTACAAAGGTCACTGTCAGGGCCACTGTGGTGTTCTGCTGCTCCTGCTTGTCGTACCAGGTCGCAAAAATCCCTCCGGCGATGAACAGGACTCCGCAGACCATATATACCGGGAACATCGCCTTGATGAAGCCCTTCACGTCGGGAGCCGCCGCAAGATTGATGTTCTTGCTGATAAGGCCCGAACCGACGACAGTTCCGGTCCGCTTCATGTTTATGCCCTGATAAAGGATGTAGACTCCCGCCAGGATCTCCACAATATCAAAAAACGTGTTAAAAGAATTAAAATCCATATCGCTCTGTACTTCCTTGTCATTTTTATAAATTTTTATATATACATCTGGTATCATATTTTAGCAGACTTAACTTGGCATTGCAAAAAAATATAATATATTATAGAATTAATGGTAAATAGGAGGAATTCTTTCCATGCGTATAGAGGATTTAAAAGTTTTAATTTGTGATGACTCTCTCCTTGCGAGAAAAAGCCTTACGGACTCTCTTAAGAAGGCCGGCTGCAAGGATATTATCGAGGTATATGACGGACAGGCAGCTATAGAGAGTTACAAGGCCAACAGACCGAACGTAGTCTTTCTGGACATTATTATGCCCGTAAAGGACGGTGTGACGGCGACCAGAGAAATTTGTGAGTTTGACCCTGACGCTCATGTGATCATAGTTTCTTCGGTTGGAACGCAGGTTCATCTAAGGGAAGCGATAAAGGCGGGAGCAAAGGATTTTCTTCAGAAACCCGCTTCTACTTCACAGATTAGGAATGCATTACTTAATATGAAAGGTGTTACCGAGGAGTGAGCATGAAACCGCGTAAAGAACTTTATGTTGCCGAATTAATGTTTAATTTGGCTCGTTTTGTTGATGAATCCGCAATTTATGACAGTTCTACCATAGTTAAGGAGCTACCAGATAACTGCTTCCTTTCGCAGTATATCAACGGTGGTTATAATGCTTTTACGGCAATTTATGCCGAGGAGGATGTTTTGACGGAATTTGCCGCCAAATATTCGAAGTTCAAGATCGATAAGTATGACGCTCTTGTAAACGAGCTCATCGGGGATTTCCTCAATCTCCACAACGGTCTGTTTATAGTAAATCTCTCTGACACCGAGGATGTGGACGCCTCTCTCGACGTGCCTATCTTGGAAAAGCCTGAGACGGCCTTTGAGCTCTTCGGAACCACCTATATCCTGCCCGTGGAATTCGACTTCGGTACAGTTAATTTCGTTTTATCTGAATGATCCAATAATAAGAGTGGTGTAGCACTAACGCAAAATATGCTACACCCCTCTTTATCTTTTTAATCAGTTTTCACTTCGCTTATATCGTATGACAACCCGACCTTGAACCTGTCCTGGGTATTTTTAACGAAGCTGCGCGAGATTCTCTCAGCGATGACACTGGCATTTTCAGTCGAGGCCCCCATAAGCAGCACCACGTACTGGCTGCCGGAAAAATGGTTCGTCACATCTCCCCTTCTCAAAGAGACCCTTATTGCGTCCCTTAGGGCCTCCATGCACTCATTCGCCGCCTCCGGAGGCACCTCCTCCTTAAACGCCACCGTAAAGAGCAAGAGCTGGACCGTCTTTTCATCCCTCTCCTGGGAGCGCTTTACAAACTGGTAAATATCCTGAAAGGCGTTGTATTCGACCTCAAAGGCCCCTCCCCTTTCATCCGAAACATTTATGATCCGTTCAATCTCCTCGATGCTGGCCCTGCTCTGCTGCTCAAAGGACTTTGGCCGATCCTCCACTACGTCCTCACCGTAGAAGTAAAAACCGTTCTTACCGTTCTTCTTGACGTGGTAGAGCGCAGCGTCCGCCTTTTTATAGAGGGTTATGAAATCCTCTCCGTCATCGGGGGCTATGGCAATGCCCATGGAAACGGTGACACACTGGTTTATCTGGGAAATATCCCGGAATACCGTCTCTAAGTGCTCCAGTATCCTTGTGGCCTTTTTCTCGCACTCCAGCCTGGAAATATTCCCGGTCATAAAGATACAGAACTCGTCGCCTCCGACCCTGCTGACTATGTCCTCATTACGTATCATGGAGCGCAGGGCCGTAGAGAAACGTATGAGCATGGAATCCCCCGTAATATGCCCGAAGGTATCGTTTACATACTTGAAATTGTCCATATCCAGCATGATAAGCACGCCGCTATGGTTGTTTGCAAGATAATTCCCTACGCGCTCCTCCAGGAAGCTGCGGTCCCACAGGCCGGTGAGCGCATCCGTCTTGGTGGAAAGCTCGATATCCTTCGTATATTGAAAAAGAAAGTCCGAAACGAGCCTCTCCTCATCCGCCTTATAGGTATTCCTGAACATCCTCCGGAAGGTGTCCTCGTCAAAATTTATGCCGTCCTCGAGAATTTTCAGGACGACGCTGACCACCTGCGGGTCAAACTGCTTGGCGCTCTCCGCGGCGAAGATCTTGCGTATCTCTTCAAAGCTCATTTTCTCCCTGTAGGGCCTGTCGGAATTCATAGCCACCAGGGCACTGGCAGCACTGATTATACGGGCCATAAGGGGTATTTCCTCGCCTTTCAGGCCATAGGGATAGCCCTTGCCGTCGTAGCGCTCATGGTGATAGAGGGCCACATCTGCCGCCCCGTCGAGGGAAGGGATGTTCGAGAGCATCTGGCTTCCGATCAGCGTATGCTTCTTGACCTCGTCAAATTCCTCATCGGAGAGCTTTCCCATTTTGGAATAGATATTAGTAGGCACCGAGATCATCCCTATGCCGTGAATAAGGCCCATATATCTGGCCTTTTTGCATTCGTCCAGGGAAAGCCCCAGCCTCCGGGCGATCTCCTCGGCATACTGGGAGACGCGCATGGAATAGTACCGGGTAAAGCCAGTTCGCGAATCTATGGTATTTGCTATGGTGGTAATGAGCTGGATCATGAGCTTTTCGGACTCCTTCTCCTTCTCCACCAGACGCTCTGTCAGCGTCTTTCTCATAGCGTCATATTCAAGTATTCTTGTGAGACGGTACTGCAGGGTGATGGGATCGATGGGTTTTACGATAAAATCGTCAGCTCCGAGCTCCATGCCGCTTTCTTCGGTCTCAACATTGGTATCCCCGGTCAAAAAGACTACCGGGATCTTCTCATTCTCCTTCTGCTGCTTTATGCGGCGGTAGGTCTCAAAACCGTCTATTCCCGGCATGATTACATCCAAAAGAATAAGGTCCGGTTTTTTGCGCAGATGCGAAAGCTCCTCGATGGCCTCCTCACCCGACATCTTTAAAATGAGCTGAAATCTGTTTTTTAAAATATGTTCGATATATTTCAGATTTGAAATACTGTCGTCCACGCACATGACGACCTTTTTTGAATCATTCTTCAAAATCTAAATTCCTCGTAAGCATCCAGAACAAAAACCTTTTAAGTTCATTTCATAAGAAAGCCCTCTACCTGGGAGCGCATCTCGTCTGTACGGCACTCCGTTTTGTGCCTTATTTCAGCGTTTCGGATCTCTTCGATGGCGGCGGGGATGTCTACTCCCGAAAGCGCCGACATCTCGTCTATCAGCTCAAAATCCCCCTTGCTCTCGTTGGCCTTGTCTATGGCCGTCATCACGCTTCTTGAAAATTTATATGGACTCGCCGTCGAGACTATGACAGCCGGCACCTTCGGCGAGTAGCTTCTGTAATATTTATCATAGGCAGCTGAGGCCACCGCAGTATGGGTATCTATGATATAGCCGCAGTCCTCATACAGGGCCTTTATCCTGGCCGCGGTCTCTTCCTCGTCGGCATAGAAGCCCAGGAAATCCACGAGCCTTCCCCTCATATCGTCCTCGATCGTGTATTTTCCGGTTTCAGCCAGCTCCTTCATATACTCAGCATTCACCCTCGCGTCATCCCCGGCGATATGGTAGATGAGCCTCTCTAAGTTGCTTGAGATAAGGATATCCATGGAGGGCGAGCTCGTGAGGATGAATTTACGGTTCCTGTCATAGACACCGCTTTCAAAGAAATCAAAGAGCACCTTATTCTCATTGGAAGCGCAGATCAGCTTATTTACAGGCAGTCCGATAAGCTTTGCATAATAGCCCGCCAGTATGTTTCCGAAATTTCCGGTGGGCACGCAAAAATCGATCTTTTCCCCCGCCTTGATGCGCCCGCTGTTCACGAGCCTGGAATAGGCATATACATAGTAGACCACCTGCGGGATGAGCCGCCCTATATTTATGGAATTGGCTGAGGAAAATCTGAAGCCCTGTGCCTTAAGCTTTTCCGCCAGCTCCCTGTCGTTGAAGATATTTTTAACGCCCGTCTGACAGTCGTCGAAGTTTCCGTCCACTCCTACGACAAAGGTATTGTCCCCCTTCTGGGTCACCATCTGCAGCTTCTGTACCGGGCTTACGCCGTCCTTCGGGAAGAAGATGATTATCCTGGTGCCCTTGACCCCGGCAAAGCCCGCGAGAGCCGCCTTTCCGGTATCGCCGCTCGTGGCGGTAAGGATCACGATCTCCTCGTGTACATCGTTCTTTTTAGCCGCTGTTATCAAAAGATGCGGCAGTATGGAGAGCGCCATGTCCTTAAAGGCTATGGTCCTGCCGTGGAAGAGCTCCAGATAATATGAGCCGCCGGCCTCCATGAGCGGAGCTATCTCAGGGGTATCGAATTTGGAATCATATGCATTGTTTATGCACTCCCTAAGCTCTTCCTCCGTAAAATCGCTCAGGAAAAGCTTCATTACCCTGTAAGCGGTCTCCCTATAGTCGAGTCCTGCCAGCTCCTCCAGGGATGTATCCAATGCCGGGAATTCCTTCGGAACGAAGAGCCCGCCGTCGTTGCTTAAGCCTTTAATTATCGCCTGGGAAGCGCTTATATCAATATTTGCGTCCCGTGTGCTTGTGTACCTTATCTCTGCCATAGTCACCTCATCCATATACAATAAACGACAATATATTCCGAATTATAAACCATAAATTTTTACTTTACAACTTTTGTCCCTATGGTATATTATATAATCCCAAGTTTGCATTAATGAGAATTATGGTAAACACAAGATATGCATTTCTTATGACTGCATATTGTGTTTTTGTTGAAAAATTCTGAAAAATTTCCAAAAATCAGTATTATTAAGGAGCAATTCATGAAGACCAGCGCGAATGCAGGAGTATATGAAGCAAAAAAGAAGGATGGGACCGTCTATTACAGGGCGTCCATGACCTATAAGGGCAAGCACATAAGCCTCGGCAGCCGTGCCACGATGGAGGAGGCCAATGCCTTATATAAGGAAGCCCACGCCCTTTTGAATTCGGAGCTTTTTATTACTGATTACACCGACGAATGCGCATTGAGCTTCGATAAGTGGGTCATATTGATAAATTTTCGCGATAACGGAGTTTATATCAAAAATCCGATCTATTTAAGCAAGCGCTTTTTTTCATATTTTCTCGATGTCAATACCGAATTGAAGTTCGACAACGAGGACCTCTTCTTCTATTCGATTCACAAGATCCAGGTCCGGGGCGGCCATTTATTCTGCGAAAATTTCGGTGCGCAGATAAACCTCAAATCCCGCTACGGCATCCGTCCTTACGCCGTGGTCGGCAGAGACTATAATTTTGTGAATGGGGATGACACTGATTACAGATATGCGAATATTGAGGTAGTCAACGCCTACCATGGGGTGACCGAGCAGATAAACGCCCGGCTGAAAAAGTCCTATATCGCCCGTATGCATATAAAGGGGGTCTATTATCTGGGCACCTTCACCTCCGCCGAGGAGGCTGCCATCGCATACAATAAGGCCCATGACCTTTTGAACGACACGGATATCGCCAAGCCCAAGACGCCCATAAACTATATCGAAAATATGCCTGCGTCGACCTATGCGCAGCTCTACAGCAGCATCAGGCTTTCCGAAAACTATTTAAAGCTCATCGAAGATCACAGATTGAAATAAGCATAGGTCATTGAGGTTCATCGTAAATTCAATAATCTATCATCTTACCGAATAGTCCACAAAGCTGATGTCCAGATTTACGGGCTCGGTAAAGCCGGCCACCTTTCCCATGTGCGAATACTGCCACATCTTAAATCTGTAGGGGAAGGTCGTCTTCTCGTCCGTATCCAGTATCCACCAGTCATAATCGGCTATGGCAGTCAGGTCAAAGCGTTTGGCGAACTGCTTCTTGGTAGCCGCTATCATCGGCGTATAGCCGTAGGCCTTTATCGTATCGCAAAACGCCTTTGCGATATCGCTCATCTGGGACATATCCAGCTCGTCCGTCCTGGAGGTGTCGTTGGTCACACTCTCCGAATCAAAGACTATGGGATAGGTCACATGATAGGAGCCGATGGAATTTATGCAGGCGTTGGCCTCCTCCACGGCCTCGATGGGATTTATCGCCTGGGAATAGAAATAAAGCCCTATCTTTATCCCGTTCTCCGAGCACCCCTTCATGTTTTCCGCGTAATTTTCATCTATTGTAATGGTTCCCGACTGGTAGCCCCGTGAGCCCAGACGTATCATGGCGAAATCAATTCCGTCTCCCGCAACCCTCGCCCAGTCTATGGTCTTGTCGTACTTGGAGACATCTACTCCGGTAAATGAAGTCTTTTTTCCGTTCAGGGCATAGACCTTCCTGCCCTTCTCATCCGTCTCATAGTAATCCTCAAAATAAGTGCATTCCGGCACGTCGTTTAATATATACGCGAATTCCGCTTCTCCCTCTGAGAGCTCGTTTATATCGAACATCCCGGCGGGAACGGAGTCTCTCGACAGTGTGTCCGGAGCGCTGTTGGAGGAGACCTCCTCCTGGGGCTTTTCTTCCTCGGGCTTTTCCTTCCTGTCGTCCTTTCTGGAGGAATTGTCCCTGTCGTAGCCGGACTGGGGAAGCGCCGTGCCCTGGACCTTATCCGGCTCGTAGGCATGCCAGAAATTGAGGTCGTCCGCAGTCAGATATTCTTCCTTCGATTCTTCGTTGTCAGATACCGTAAAGCTGTTGTTCTGCTGTGGCTTTTGGGCATTATTCTTCTTTGCCCTGGTATTGCCTGAGTTGGATAAAAAGACCACAAGGAGCACAATTAGCACGGCAAGCGACGAGAGCACACAGGTCGTCGCAAACTTAAGCTTCATCTTGGGGCTGTCGTTAAAATTGTCATCATTTAGCATCGACATATATAATTACCTGTAATAATACGCTTTGGCGTCTTCAAATTCCTTAAGCTTTAAGAGCTCATTTCCCCGCTCCTCGCCGAGTATGAAAAGCACCGTGCTTAAAATATCGGCATTTTGGGCGGTTTTAGCTGTGACCGTGACCTGCTTTGCCTTTTCCTTAACAGGATAGCCCGTCCCGGTGTCCAGAATGTGATGATAAATTTCTCCGTCCAGCTCAAAATATCTCTCGTCGACACCCGAGGTCGCAACGCTTTGGTCGTCTATCTCAAGGACGTCCAGTGCCTCTCCCGACTCGTCGAAGGGCTTCTTTATACCTATCCGGAAATCCTGTCCGTCCAGGGCCTTTCCGATGGCCGCCACGTTTCCACCCAGATTGATGAGGGCGCAGCCAACACCCCTTGATTTTAACATTTCCGATACTTTGTCGGCAATATAGCCCTTTGCTATGGCTCCGAGCTCAATCTGCGCCTCAGGGTCCTTAAGGCGGATGCGTTTTCCCTCAATCTCTATATTCTGATATCCGACGTGCTTAAGGGCCTCTTTTAAAGCATCCTCATCCGGCAGTGCGGCCTTCCCCGACTTGAAATCCCATAGCTGTGACACAGGGTAGATCGATATGTCGAAGGCCCCGCCGGTCAATTCGCTTATATGAACAGACTCCTCGACGAGCGCCGCGGTCTCCTCCGAAACCTCGACATACTCTCCGCCGGCATGGTTGATCCTGTAGACATCGGAGCCCTCGAGCGTAGCCGAGAGCAGTCTCTCATATTTTCTTATAAGGTCGAAGGAATCGTTTAACAGCGACTCATCGTCGCTGTCGTAGATAGTTATGGTACAGATAGTATCGAGACAAAAGTCATACTTTGAAATGGGCTGCGAATTACCGCAGCCCACAACACTCAACA
This sequence comes from Lachnospiraceae bacterium, assembly GCA_017453965.1. GTDB lineage: Bacteria > Bacillota > Clostridia > Lachnospirales > Lachnospiraceae > NK4A144. The sequence continues at coordinate 10,088 of JAFTEI010000101.1, read as the reverse complement.
TTGCCAGAATACATATGGTCAAAAGCCCGAGTTTATTCATCCTGGTTTCTTTATCCTGATTTATTTATCTTTTTATCCGAGCTTCTGGATTACCTTCTTGGGACACTTGCCTGCGCAGATGCCGCAGCCCACGCACTTGTCGTAATCGATGTGAGCGACAAAGTTCTCCACGTGCACCGCATCCTTCGGGCAGTTCCTCTCGCACATTCCGCAGCCGATACAGCCGGTGGTGCATATCTTCATGACAACAGGTCCCTTGTCCTTATTCGAGCAGGCAACCTGATATTTGCTCTTCTTCGGCTTGAGCTCTATAAGCTTCTGAGGGCAGTTCTCGACGCACTTGCCGCAGGCCTTACACTTATCCGGGTCTACGACCGCCACGCCGTTTATGATGTGAATGGCGTCAAACTGGCAGACACGCACGCAGGTTCCGCCTCCCATACAGCCGTAGGAGCAGTCCTTGGGGCCCTTACCGGGAGTCATGGACAAGAATTTGCAATCCTGCTGTCCGGTATACTCATATTTATTCTTAGCCTTGTCACAGGTGCCGGAGCATTTTACAAAGGCCGTCTGGGGTTCGCTCTTCTCCACCTTCTGTCCCATGATCTCCGCAATGACCTCGGCCACGCTTTCGCCTCCGACGGGACAGCCGTTTACGGGAGCCCTGCCCTCGACGATCTCATGCGCCATTGCTGAGCATCCGGCCTGTCCGCAGCCTCCGCAGTTAGCCCCCGGAAGTGCGGCCGCTATCTTTTCTTCCCTTTCATCGATCTCGACGGCGAAATTTTTCCCCGCAAAGCCAATAAACAGCCCTACAAACAGTCCAACCACCGTTACACAGACCGTTGCGATAATAATTCCTGACATATTATTTTTCTCCTATCTTTTGTAATCCGCTTTAGCGGCTTGAAACGGGACACTGCCGCGCTCGGCGCGTCAAAACGTGTCCGAAAAACGTCCACTGGACGTTTTTCCTATCTCCTTCTTATTTAAGCCCTGAGAAACCGCAGAACGCTATAGCCATAAGCCCCGAGGTAAACATTACAAGAGGCATTCCCTGGATGGGTTTGGGAATATCGTTATACTTCATCTTCTCCCTCAGGCCTGCAAGTATAATAATGGCGATGGCAAAGCCGACTGCCGTAGCCAGACCGTTTACAACGCTTTCCAGAATATTGTAGTCCTCCTGGACATTTAAGAGCACAACTCCGAGAACCGCACAGTTGGTGGTTATCAGCGGAAGGAAAACTCCCAGAGCCGAATAGAGCGAAGGTATGCACTTCTTTAAGAACATCTCAACGAACTGAACCAGCGCCGCGATGACCAGGATGAAAACGATCGTATTCAGATACGAAAGTCCCAGCGGATCAAGTATAAAGGTGTATATAAGCGCCGCGATAACGGAGGCGATGGTTATGACGAAGATAACCGCGGCTCCCATTCCGCTGGCCGTATCCACCTTTTTGGAAACTCCCAGGAAGGGGCATATTCCCAAAAACTGACTTAATACTACGTTATTTATCAACATGGACATTATCATAATGCCCAAAATAGATGCAAAAGTCATTCTACACTCCTTTCATTTATGTAGTGACTGATTTCGATTTATCGAAATCAGCCAGAGCAGCTAGTCTATGTTTGATAAACTTCGATGCTGCTCGGACTCCTTTCGTTTACATAGTGACCATTTTCGACTTGTCGAAAATGGCCAGAGCAGCTAGCCTATGTTTGCCAACCCTTATTGCTGCTCAGTGCCCATATGTCCCGAGCAGGTAGCCCTGGCGGAGCAGGTTGCGCAGTCTATACCGTCCTCGTCGGTATGCTTTACCGGCAGCCTCTCGCCCTTTTTCTTCTCGATATTGTCGATTATCTTAGCCCTGACGGCAATGATCGTGGCAAGCACGAAGAAAGCCCCGGGAGCCATAACAAAGATGGTCGGTGTAAAGTCGGAAAGATTTCCGAGGGGCATTCCGAATACCGCTCCCGATCCGATGAGCTCACGGATAAAGCCTATGAGGGTGATGGCACAGGTAAAGCCAAGTCCCATTCCGACTCCGTCAAAGAATGAAGAAGCGGGGCCGTTAGAATAAGCATAGGCCTCGGCACGGCCAAGGATAATGCAGTTAACGACGATAAGCGGAATATAAATTCCAAGCTGTGTATAAAGCGCCGGAGTAAAGCCCTCCATGAGCATGTCTACCATTGTAACGAATGTTGCGATGATAACTATGAAGGCCGGAATCCTTATCTTATCCGGTATTATATTTCTTAAAAGCGATATGAATAAATTGGAAAGAGCCAGCACCACAGTGGTGGAGAGCCCCATTCCTATGCCGTTCATGGCAGAGGTAGTAACAGCCAGCGTAGGACACATTCCCAAAACTATAACAAGTGTGGGGTTTTCCTTTATAAGACCGTTATACAGCCTCTCGGCAGCAGATCCTTCTTTCATTTCAACCTCCTATATTTTTTTTGATATGTGGTGACTGATTTTGATCTATCAAAATCAGCCAGAGCAGCTAGCTATGTTTGTTAGCCTTTATTGCTGCTCGAATTCATTTTCATTTACGTGGTGACCATTTTCGATTTATCGAAAATGGCCAGAGCAGCTAGTTTATGTTTGTTAGCCTTTATTGCTGCTCGAACAACCCTGCACCTTTTCCATAAGCCAGTCCCGCGTTGATACCCTTGGTCACGCATCTGGAAGTGATGGTCGCAGAGGTAAGCCCTTGAACTTCAGTTCCAAGGGTAAAATTATCATCTCCCATTTCGATGAACTGTGCGAGAAAGGCGGGGTCGGACTGAGCTCTCATACCGAGTCCGGGGGTCTCCGCTATCTCTGTGATGGATATGCCCTGGATATTTCCTTGCGGATCGACACCCATGGAAAACTTGATATTTCCGCCGTATCCTCCTCCGGCAGTCACATCCATGACATAGCCTAATACATTGCCGCTTCCGTCCTTGGCTATCATAAGGGCGTCGATTGAATCGTTCGTATAGTCATTATTGGCGTCGGAGGACTGATCCAGTATCTGTCTGGCCGACTCGGCCGTATAGTCGGGGGCTTCCTCAAAGGATACAGCCTCCGCCATTACCGCCATGTAGGCCGCCTCCAAGGCCCTCTGCTTCTCTGCCGCTATAGGGCCTGCCGTAACCTCGTGTACAAGCCCCAGGAGCACTCCGCAGACAAGGGCGATAACGGTTATGATAAGAGTGTTTTTAGTCATCTCGTTTTTCATTACGCCTTTACCTCCTTCTCGGGCTTCCTGTAGCCGAAGCATTTAAGAGGGGCATACCTCTCGATTAGCGGAACCAGCAGGTTGCCGATGATGATGGCATAGCTGACACCCTCTGCGCCGGAAGCAAAGATTCTGAAAACTCCGGTAAGTATACCGAGGATAACGCCGAATATTATCTTTCCCTTGGTGGTTATCGGGCTCGTCACGTAGTCAGTAGCCATGAAAAATGCCCCGAGCATGAGTCCGCCGCCGGCAAGGTGGGCGGTCAGATAATAGGGATTTGCGCCGTGTCCGCCGAAGAGGATGTAAAACAGCGCAAAGGATACGATATAGGAACCGGGTATCTTAAGGTCGATAACTCCCATTAGTATCAGGAAGCAGGCTCCGATCACAATTGCGATAACTGAAGTCTCGCCTATGGTTCCGGACTCACGGCCCAATACCATGGTGAAGGTGTTTATAGTCTCGCCGTTCTTTATCATTGCCAGGGGCGTAGGCCCGGTATAGGTATCGGTAGCAAAGTTGGTCATCCTGCCCGCAAACGAGATCAGCAGGAAGCACCTGGCTCCGAGGGCGGGATTCATGAAGTTCTGTCCGAGGCCTCCGAAGAGCATCTTTACGACGATTATCGCAAAGGCGGAGCCCAGGATACACATCCATATGGGAGCCGTCGGGGGCATATTGAGCGCCAGCAGCAGGCCTGTAACGGCTGCCGAGCAGTCACTGATCGTTATCGGCAGATGCAGGAGCTTCTCATAGAGGTACTCGCTGAGCACCGCACTGGCTACCGTAGCGATAACGATAACAAGCGAATAGACTCCGAAATTCCATATACCGAAAAACGTGGCAGGCAGGAGCGCTATGATAACGTAGAGCATGATCTTTTGCGTCGTAATGGAATCGCGCACATGGGGATTCGCCGTGACGCTAAGCATCCTCTTTTCAGTCTTTTCTTCAGCCATTATTTCTCACCGCCTTCCTTGCTTTCAGCCTGTTTCGCCGCTTCCGCTTCGGCCTTCGCCTTAGCAGCCGCAGCCTCCGCCCTGGCCTTATTCATCGACAGCCTCTTCATAGACTTGATAGCCTGGCAGAGCTGCCTCTTTGCAGGGCAGACATACGAACAGGAACCGCATTCTATACATTCAACTCCGAAGAGCCTGTTGAATTCCTCATAGTCCTCATGCTCGGCATAGGTGGCCAGCATCGAAGGAATGAGCTTTTCCGGGCAGGCCTCCACACAGCGTCCGCAGTTTATACAGGCCGTGGCCTGAAGCCCCTTGACCGGGTCCTTAGGCAGGCAAAGCAGTGCCGAGCTGGTCTTGGTGACCGGAATATTCAAGTCAAAGAGGGAGAAGCCCATCATCGGTCCACCGGAGATTATAGCCTCCGGCTCCACCTTAAAGCCGCCTGCCTCTTCGATAAGCTCCGCATAATTGGTTCCGCAGCGGACTATGAAATTTCGGGGATCGTTTATTGCCTCGCCGGTGACCGTAACGACCCTGGTCATAAGAGGACGGTTCTCCCTTACCGCCGCATTTATGGCGATAAGCGTATCGCAGTTATCCACGATACAGCCGGCATCCGCCGGAAGCATTTTGGAATTTATAGCCCTCTTGGTGCAGGCATAGATGAGGTGACGCTCCGACCCCTGGGGATACTTGGTCTTCATGGCGTAGACCTCTATCCTCGGCTCATTGGCCACCATCTTGCCGATGCTCTCGATAACGTCTGGCTTGTTGTCCTCGATGGCGATTATACCCTTGGCATTGTCAAATAATTTAAGAACGCACTGCATACCGCCTATGAGCAGGTCAGGATTCTCCACCATTCTGCGGTAATCGGAAGTAAGATAGGGCTCACACTCCGCGCAGTTCGCAATTACGAATTCTATCTTGCCGGGATCCTTCGGAGAAAGCTGTACGTGAGTGGGGAAACCCGCTCCGCCCATTCCGACGATACCCGCGTTTTTGACCGCCGCAATGATCTCCTCCTTGGTGAGCTCCTCAAAGGGCTTGGGCGTGGGATATTCAACTTCCTCATATTTACCGTCGTTTTCAACGATAATGGAATTTACCATATCCCCTACCGGGACTCTTCTCGGTTCGATTGCCTTTACCTTTCCGGATACAGTTGCAAAGATATTTGCAGATACGAAGCCACCGGCTTCTGCAATGAGCTGCCCTACCTTTACCTCATCTCCCACAGCCACAACAGGTTTCGCCGGAGCTCCTATATGCTGGGAAACGGGATAGACCAGCTCTCCCTTTGGCAGCACCTCCTTTAATGGCTTGTCCTTAGACAGTTCCTTGCCGTCATAGGGGTGAATGCCGCCGCTGAAAGTATACTGTGACATACTTACAAAGACCCTCTTTCCTAAGAATATGCACGAAACAGCGCCAAATACCGGCAGCCGGCCGGTACAAATGCTGCATTTAACGGTCAGCCGGACCACGATTTGCAGCAGATTTGTCGCAGTTCCATACTTATGATATTATAAATTATATGTTAAGAATTGACAATAATTTATGCATTATTGATAAAAATAAAATAACTGGTGGAAATTTTTTAGATAAATCTACTGTTTTGTACAAGTCCTGTAAATTATACGAATATACCGACTACCTGGGTCTTCGTTCAAAGGAGCTGTATATATTTTTCACCTGCCAGTCGGCTCTCGAGGGGCAGCTCATCGTCCAGGACCACCCGGTTTATCTCTCAGTCTCCTCCGATGAGGGAAAGCTCCGTCTGCCCCTGATAAACGGCATAATGAAGCATTTTTTCAGGGATTATGAAAATTATTATTATTTAAAGGACGAGGACACGGCAGTACACGTGTCTTTGGCGGAATTTATCCCCCAGTCCTTAAAGAAAAAGGCGACAGCCTCCACGGCCTACATAAAAAAAGAAGGCGTCTTTCTTCCTCAATACAAGGAAGAAATAACGCCTTGCTTTAAACCCGGTCCCAGGTCCCGCCTGAACTACTTCGAGTTCAGCGAAGACCTCCTGTCCTCAGCGGAGCAGATGCAGCTCTACCTCAACAGTCTGATATCGAATATTCTGTAATTTTTACGTTCATTCAGCCTGAGCATCTCAGCACCCGGCCTGGACAGTCAGAATATCTTACTCAACTCTCTCGTAGAAGAAGGAGCTTCTGCGGGCATAGCCCATATCCTTATAGTTCATGATCTGCTCTGTGCTTCCGATAAAGAGCAGTCCGCCCTTCTTTAAGGACTTTGCGAACTTACGGAAGACCTCATCCTTGGCCTCCTCGGTAAAGTAGATGAGCACGTTCCTGCACACGATCATATCGCAGTTGGTCTGGTAGGTATCCTTCATAAGGTCGTGCTTTGTGAAGGTGACATGCCTCTTGATCTCGTCGCTTATCTTGAAGGAGGGGCCCACGGTCTCGAAATACTTGTCCTTCATCTCCTTGGGAACTCCGGCCACGCTCTTTGCGTTGTATAAGCCGACCTTTGCCTTCTCCATGACTGTCGTATCGAAATCAGTAGCATAAATGCTTATCTTGCTAAGGGGTACATGCTTGGACAGGGACATTACCAGAGAATAAGGCTCGTCGCCCGTAGAGCAGGCAGCGCTCCATATCTTAAGCTTTTCCCCGAATTTCTTTATAAGCTCGGGATAGTAGGTCTTGTCAAGGTTATTCCACTCTTCGGGATTTCTGTAAAACTCCGAAACATTTATCGTGATAAAGTTGATAAATTCATTGAAAGCTTCCTTGTCGCTCTTTAACATCTTCGCATAGTCGGGATAATTATTGCAGCCGCGCTTTTCAATGAGTGAGTCGATACGGCGGCGCATCTGCTTCTCCTTGTATGCACTGAGATTCACCTTTGCCAGTGAAAAAATAGCTTTTTTAAACTCTTCGTAATCTCCCTGTACCATTATAAGTATACTCCTTAATATGTATTTTGTGATTTTGAGCAGGGAAGCTGGGAAAAGCACCCTGCCCGTAGCAAACCAGCCATCAGCTATACTGATATTCTTTTCCGGCTGTTCTGCCAAAAAAAGGCTGTTTAAAAAAAACAACCTTTTTTATCGCAGATGCGGCGATATGAAATTATTGGCCTTGCGGCCAAACGCCGTCCTACGGACGAGTAGGGTGCGATTTCATCTTCCCTACTCGATTTTAAAAAATTAGCTTACGCCTCTGAATCAGATGCAGTCTCTTCGGAAACAGGCGCTTCAGCAGGAGCTGCCTCAACAGTCTGAGCCTCGGGCTCATCCTTAGAAAGCAGAACCTTTATGCTAAGAGATATCTTCTTGTTTTCCTCGTCAAAATCAACGACCTTTGCCTCTACCTCCTGTCCGAGCGAAAGCACGTCAGCAGGCTTGTCGATATGATCCTTGGCGATCTGTGAAACATGGAGCAGAGCATCGATTCCGGGCTCTAACTCAATGAAAGCACCGAAATCAGTCATCCTTGCAACCTTGCCCTTTACGATGGAGCCTACAGCATATTTGCTGGCTGCATCGATCCAGGGATTCTGATCGGGGAACTTAAGCGAAAGAGCTATCTTTGTTCCCTGGATATCCTTGATAAATACCCTCAGGGTATCTCCTACCTTGAATATCTTCTTAGGATTGTCCACATGTCCCCAGGACATTTCGGAAATATGAAGGAGTCCGTCAATGTCTCCGAGATCCACGAAGGCACCGAAATCCGTAACGTTCTTAACGGAACCCTCTATAATATCTCCTACATGCAGCTTTTCAAGAATCTCCTTCTGACGGGAAGCCTTCTGCTCAACCAGCAGACACTTTCTGTCTCCGATAACCCTTCTTCTCTTGGGATTGAATTCCGTGATAACGAATTCGATCTCCTGTCCGTTGTACTTCGAGAGATCCTTTTCGTATGAGTCGGAAACCAGCGATGCGGGCAGGAAGACCCTCGCCTCGTCCACAACAACAGAAAGACCTCCGTCCAACACCTTGATTACTTTGCCCTTAAGAACCTCTTTGCTGTTAAATGCCTCTTCCAGCCTCTTGTTGCCTCTATCGGCCGCAAGACGCTTATATGTCAGCGCCACCTGTCCGTCACCGTCGTTGACCTTTAAGACTTTCGCCTCCATGGTGTCACCTTCATTGACCACTGTGGTCAGGTCGAGATTGGAGTCGTTGGAATATTCATCTCTGGAAATGATACCGTCAGACTTGTAGCCGATATTGAGAACAATTTCTTCCGGCTTTACGGCAATTACCTTACCCTCAACCACTTCTCCTGTGTGTATGGTCTTGAAAGATTCGTTTAACATCTGTTCAAAATTCAGTTCCTCTGACATAATTTTGAACCTCCTCAATAATAAATTTCGGGGTCGACGCCCCAGCGGTGATACCTACACAAGAAAATGATTTAGCCTCTTCTAAATTCAAGTCATCAAGTGTCTGTATTAAATATGTTTCCGCGCAACACTCCCGGCAGATGTCGTAAAGCTTACCTGTATTGGAACTCTTGCGCGAGCCGATGACGATCATCGCATCGACTTTAGACGCTATACTGCGTGCTTCTTCCTGTCTTATACGGGTAGCCGAACACACAGTATTAACATCATATATACTATAACTTTTTTTTCGAAGGATTTCAACTAATTTTTGAAATTTAGCTAAATTAAAAGTTGTCTGAGCGACTACACAGACCTCCCTGTGCTCATCAAATTCGCATTCCGACGCCTCTTTTTCATCCTTTATTACCTTTACCCCGGTAGTTGCATAACTCACTATTCCCTCGACCTCGGGATGGGCTGCGTCGCCTATGACGACGATATTGCGTCCACTTGCGCTCTGTTCACGGACAATGTCGTGAATCTTGCTGACAAAGGGACAGGTCGCATCCACCAGTCTGAGCTCCGGCCTGGATGAGATCAGCTCATAAATTTCTCTTGGCACTCCGTGAGAACGGATAATGACCGTACCTTTCTGAAGGGCCTCCAGATCCTCCTTATTTTTCAAAACCCTGACTCCCTTTTTTTTAAGGTCGTCAACAACCAGCTCGTTATGGATTATCTCTCCGTAGGTATAAATTTCTTCGCCCGTCTCTATCTCTTCATATACCTTATTGACGGCACGCTCTACCCCGAAGCAGAACCCCGCTGACCCGGCGGTTATGATCTCTTTCATAGTTCAAGCTGACATTAAAAGTCATACCTCTCTTTCGGACTTAAGAGCCAGGATCGCCGAAGCGACCTCTTCAATGGTCATATCCGAGGTGTCCAAAAGTATCGCGTCCTCAGCCTGTTTAAGCGGCGACTCCTCACGGTTCATATCCCTTTCGTCCCGTTCGATGATCTCCTTTTCTATATCCACGAGCCTGCAGGACACACCCTTTGCGGTCAGTTCGTCGTATCTGCGTCTGGCCCTGACCCTGCTGGATGCAGTCATGTATATCTTCAGATCGGCAGCCGGAAGCACAGCCGTTCCTATGTCCCTGCCGTCCATGACCACGTCAGTGCTCTTTGCCAGCTCCTGCTGGAGATGCACCAGCTTCCTTCTGACCTCTTTGACAGTGGAGGTTTTGGAAGCCGCATCGCTGACCTCATTTGTACGTATCTTGTCATTTACGTTTTCGCCGTTTAAAAAAACGCACTGGAGCCCGTCTATATACTTTATTGAAATATCCGCGCCGTCACACTCCTTAGCGACAGTCTCGGAATCCGACGGATCTATTCCCTTATTTAACATATACAAGGCCATTGCCCTGTACATCGCACCTGTATCTACATATATGTATTTAAGTTGCTCAGCAACCTTTTTTGCTATCGTACTCTTGCCGGCGCCCGCAGGGCCGTCAATGGCAATATTAAACGGCATTTTATCTCCCCAGGGCAACTG
>JAFTEI010000100.1 GCA_017453965.1 Lachnospiraceae bacterium | reverse complement strand
CGTCATTATAAGGTAGGCGAGGTTAGGGAAGCCGTTCTTTACCGTCATCAGGACAAGCTCTTTATTGTGAAAAAGTCCCCTGAACACCGAGGTGACCATCCTGCTGCTGCTTTTAAAATACCGGGGGATAAAGATAAGCCCCGCCACCAGATATCCGATTATCGTGGACATCGCGGCTCCTGTTATGCCAAGAGGCGTAAACCTTACCAGAATATAGTCAAGGATAAGATTGACGGCGTTGGAGGTGATATGCAGTCTGGCCGCCATGGCCGGATTATTATCCACATTTATAAGATATGCCATCACAAGCACAAAGGATATTACCGGCATCCCGATGGAATATACCGTGGTTACGCTCCTTATCATTTGTGCCAGCTGTGGTGCAGCCCCCGTAAGAGCCGTAAAACGGGGCACAAGAGCCGGAAAAAGACAGGTGAATATAAGCGGATAGGCCACGCTTATGACCATGCAAAGATCCATTACCCTTCCTGCGGATCCGACCTGACGCTTTCCGAGGAGTACCGCCATGCTCACGGCTCCTCCCGAGCCGAATAAGATAGCCGCAGCCTGCAATATATAGAGATAGGGCGTGGAGGCATTGATTGCTCCGTTTCCCATGCTTCCCAGAAGGTTGCCGACGATCATCGCGTCAACCACATTCCCAAGCTGCAGGGCGACGGTGGTCATGACCCCCGTCAGCATATACCTGTACATCTTTTTTCTTATAAGCCGGTCGTTTCTTTCCATTCCTGCCTGTGATCCTGTCTCATGTAATTCAAGGGTCTTACAACGAATTATGGTGAACGACAAGTTTTCAATGTCATTCACCGTAGTATACCAGATTATTATCCGGTTGTCTTTATTTCTCACATCGTCATATACCTTTTTAAGCGTACTGACAAACGCTTATTATATAATTTTGATCCGGATGGGGGTATTCACTCATGTTAAAGAAGCGGGAACCCATTTCAAAGCTCCCGTTATGAATAATGACCGTATCCAGAAGAATCGCATCCTCTATGCCCGTTCCAAGTAGCTTTCCGTAGGCCTCCTTCTGCGTCCATACCCTGAAAAAGGGAAGAAGTCTTTTTTCAAAGGGCAGACTGTTTATATATTTCTTTTCTCCCGGAAGGTATTTTTTATCTACCATGAGCTGCGAATAACGGCTCATGGTAACCCGCTCCAGATCACAGCCTATATCCCTTTTCGAAACTGCCATTACAGCCTGGGTGTTTTCGTTTGCGAGGGAAAAATAAAGCTCACCTCCGGGCAGAAAGGGCTTTCCGAATTCTCCGACCGAAACCTTTTCGGGATCGACTCCGTACTTCCGCAAAACCCTTACCATCAGGTGGCCTGTGGCCAGGCTTAAACGTTTTACCTCCTCCCTTTTGCATTGGTTCACACGTTTTTTCCGGTAGTCCGTAAGAGAAGAATAGGCCTTTTCGAACTCGTTTTCGTCAAGGTATTTTTCGGCATCCTCAAAGAATATTTCGTAACCACCAGTTTCGCCTATTTCTATCATCTAAGTACCCTTTCCATCATGACCTTAAGGGGCTTTAATCCCATTGCTTCGTAAAATTTCATAGCCCCGGGATTGGAGTTCCATACGTTCAGAGTTACCGCATCGAAACCGTTTTCGGAAGCCCATTTCGTAACGAAATCATATAGCCTCATTCCCACATGGCCGCGCCGGGACTTTTCGTCCACGCATAGGTCATCTATATAGAGGACCCTCCTGTCCTGCAAAGAAGCGTCGTCCTTCGTCTCCTGCACCTCACAGAAGCAATAGCCCAGAACCGGTGTGTCGTCCTCTTCTGTCAATACCCAGACCGGTTTCATATCGTCGTGTATTATACGAAGTATCTCTTCGTCCCTGTACTTTCTGCTCCCCTGCCTGAATATATCCGGGCGTGCATCGGAATGAACCTTATGCACCTGTAAAAGGAGCTTCACTATACTTTCAAGATCCCTGTCTTCTGCTCTTCTTATCATTAGTTTTTCCTCTTCAGTTTTTTCCTGTGGAGCCAAAGCCGCCCCTGCTCTCATTTTCGAGACTATCTACCTCTTCGAATACGATTTCGGGCTGGTGTCTTAGTATCCTGAACTGACACAGCCTGTCATTTACGTGCACCTGTGTATCCCTCGTTGCGTATACCGGCATCCTAATGATATCGTCGTCTCCGCAATAGCTTTCATCCACCACCCCTATGGCATTGGTCTGGATCAGGCCGAAATTTTTGAAGGTCGAGCTCCTGGCGGCTATTATCATCTCATAACCCCTGGGGAGCTGCACAGAGATACCCATATTAATAAGGGCAAAGTCTCCTGCCTTGAGGCTCACCTCCTCGGCTGCCCTTAAGTCTATCCAATCGCTTTTACCGTCTATATATCTTAACTTCTCTATCTCCTGACTGTGATATCTAATTCTTATTTTTTCTTTCTCCATAAGTGAAGCCCGTCCTTCAATTTATTCAAATCCACAAAATCCACATTTCATATTTTGTGTTCTCCACCATTTATTCACAACTACATTTTGTTGCAGCCCTGCATTTTGAAGGTTCTCCTTCAGGTTCGTTCACAATTTCCACTATATCCACAATATTTATCCACTAACCAAAACTGCTGTTATTGCAGCTTATCCACACTCAATAACAGCAGTTATTTCTTCAGAGTCGCCTGCAACAGTTAGATAACGTCTGTTACTCAACTATCACCCTGTGGAAGACCTTCTTCCCCTTCTGTATTATAAGGTTACCGTCAGCATCCAGGTCAGAGGTGGTATAAGCAGCCTTGACATCTGTGACCTTCTGATCGTTTACCGAAACTCCTCCCTGCTCTATGAGCCTTCTGCCCTCTGAGCGGTTCTTTGCAAGCTTGCAGTCCACGAGTATGGAGATGAGGTCCCTGCCCTCTTCCAGCTCGGCCTTCGGAATGGAGGTGGTCGGCATATCCTCGCTCTTCCCTCCTCCCAGGAAGACCTCCTTGGCTGCCTTCCTGGCCTTTTCGGCCTCGTCCTGCCCGTGTACTATTTTTGTTATTTCGTAGGCCAGGATTTCCTTTGCCTTATTGATCTCGGCATCCTTAAGAGCCCCCAGCTCCCTGACCTCCTCCATGGGCAGGAAGGTGAGAAGGGCAAGGCACTCCTCAGTCTTTACATCCTCGATATTTCTCCAGTACTGGAAGAACTCATAGGGCGAAGTCTTATCTGGGTCAAGCCACAGCGCACCCTTCATGGTCTTACCCATCTTGATCCCGTCGGAGGTCGTAAGGAGCTTGAAGGTAAAGCCGTACACGTCCTTATTTTCCTTTCTACGCACAAGGTTGACTCCGCCGATTATATTGCTCCACTGATCGTCTCCTCCCAGCTCCAGCTCTACGTTATAATCCTTGTTGAGCTTGTAGAAGTCATAGGACTGCATGAGCATATAGTTGAATTCGAAGAAGGTCAGCCCCTTCTCCATCCTGTTCTTATAGCACTCGGCGGCGAGCATCTTGTTTACCGAAAAATGCACTCCGACCTCCCTCAAAAACTCCACGTAATTCATATCGAGGAGCCAGTCCGCGTTGTTGACCATTATCGCGTTGTCGTTATCAAAGTTTATGAAACGCGAGAGCTGTTTTTTAAAGCATTCCGCGTTGTGGTCGATAGTCTCCCTCGTCATCATGCTGCGCATGTCCGACTTTCCCGAGGGATCGCCTATCATCGTGGTCCCGCCTCCGATAAGGGCAACGGGCTTGTGACCCGCACGCTGCATGTGCATCATTGCCATTATCGTCAGGAAATGCCCTGCCGTAAGGCTGTCCGCCGTCGCGTCAAAGCCTATATAAAAGGACATGGGACGCTTTCCCAGCTCTCTCCTTATAGCCTCCTCATCCGTCGCCTGTGCAACATAACCTCTTTCGTTTAAAAGGTCGTAAATATTTGTGTCTGACATCTTTTTCCCTCCATTAAATAAATTAGTGACCGATTTCGTAAACGAAATCGGCTAGAGCAGCTCGTAATGTTAGCAAACGTAAATTGCTGCTCGCCCTCCATTGAATAAAGTAGTGACTGATTTCGTTCACGAAATCAGCTAGAGCAGCTCGCAATGTTAGCAAACGTTAATTGCTGCTCGCCCTCCATTAGATAAAATCCTTCTTAAGTTACCATACCCCTTATTTTATTTCAAGCTAGTGGAGCGCTACACTATCCGCATACGCGGTGGCCAGCTTATCGCACCTTTCATTTTCCGGATTTCCGGCGTGTCCCTTCACCCAGATAAATTTAAGCTCGTGGGGCTCAGCTGCCTTTAAAAGTCTCTTCCAAAGATCGATATTTTTGACCTCTCCGGAAGAGCTTCTCCAGCCTTTTTTTTTCCATCCTTCTATCCAGTTCTGATTAAAGGCGTCGGTAACGTATTTTGAATCAGAGATGACCTCGACCTCACAGGGCCTGGTCAGGGCCTCGAGCCCTGTTATGACCCCCATGAGCTCCATCCTGTTATTAGTCGTCTCCTCCTCCCCTCCGGAATATTCCCGCTCATGAAGCTTCCCTGAAGGATCGACATACTGCAATATAGTACCGAAACCTCCCGGCCCGGGATTTCCCCTTGATGAGCCGTCTGAAAAAAGCTTAACCTTCATCATATCCTTGACCATGTCCTTGTATTTTCAAATTTTCCGGCCTCCTCAAAGGCAGCCGCGGTTATTTTTTCATCAAAGCCCAACAGCTTGAGAAGGGCTATGGCATTCCGCGTCCTGGCCGCCCCCTTCTCCAGGCGATAGTTGAACCTTATGCTGTCATTTTCTATGCTTTCACTGAAATGGTAATTGTCAAAGCGTTCGGAAAGTATATCCGTAAGCTCGATATCGTGAGTCGCAGCAAAGCAGAGGGCCCCGCCCCCGGCCAGCTCCTTTAATATCCCGGAGCCCGCGGCTATTCTTTCTATGGTATTTGTCCCCCTTAAAAGCTCATCCAGGAAGCATATTATTCGTCCATTACCATTCCCATAAGAGCTGTCGTTCAAAGCGTCCACTATCCTCTTTACGGCCTTTATCTCCGCCATATACAGGCTGTCTCCTCCGGTGATGCTGTCGCTCGCGGCCATCGAGGAATATATCCGGCTATAGGCAAAGCCCGCCTCTGCTGCCGGAACCGTATAGATGGTCTCTCCGAGCAGGACCCCCAGGGCCACCGAGCGCAGGAAGGTGGATTTCCCGGAGGCATTGGAGCCCGTTACCAGCACTCCCCTGTCCGTACATATGTCGTAGGGGACCGCGTCCTTTATCAGAGGGTGGTGCAGTCCTTTAATATCCAGCGTATCTTCATCCTTAAAAACGGGAGTACACCATATGCCGACTGCCCGTCTGAAGGAGGCTATGCTCAAAGCGGCATCGAGAAAGCCCATCGTTTCCAGCAGCTCAAAAAGAACCGTCCTGTTTTCGAGAACGAATTTAAGCGAGCTGTTGAATTTGATGAGGTCCAGATGGAAGACTATCCTTATATAATCCACGAAAAGACTTAAGAAGCTGCCTGTAAGAGATCTTCCTCCGAAAATTATATAAGAGCTGGAGGTCACCTTTTTGAAGCTGTTCACCGCAGCGGAAATGGTGTCAAAATATTTCTCCAGTCCCTTTTCCGCCTTAATTTTAATCAAATATTTCGCCTGATAGAGGCAGTTAAATATATATGCAAAGGTGACGAGCTCACCGTCAATTTCTCCCTTGCGTTTGAAATAGGTGAACACATTGAAGAAGAGAACCGCGAGAACGGCCACGAAGCCGATAACCGGACGGACAAATATTAATACGGCTGCTATTAAAGCGGCTGCCAGGCAAAAATAGTGAAGGGCGTTGCTCTCACATCTGACATTATCGAGCTTCTCCAGAGTGCTCCAAAGCCCCTGCCCCGATATCCTTCCCATATTCTTAAGACGCTCCATCAGCTCCAGCCTGAACTCCTCATTTTCATCCAGAAGCTCAGCCACCCTGCCCCTCTCCTTGAGCACCTCTTCAGAGCTGACGGGCCGGCGCAGGAGCCTGTATAAATATTCATCACCCATTTGTGAGCAGCTGATATTTATACTTTTATAGAGCTCATCGAGATTAATATCGTTCGCAGTAATGTCGTCTATTTCAAATTCATTTTCCTTCGCCCTTAAATATTTCAGGCCCGACCTTATCCGCTCAAACTCATCATATCCGTATGCCCTTGAAGAGAAAGCGCCGAAACTTTTTTTCAGCGCTTCCTTTCTTTTCTCCCTGTTTCTGGCATTTTCTGAAACCCCGCGCAGAAACAGCAAAATGACAACTATTGCTATAATGATAAAAACTGCCATTACTATCTCTATCTCATCCTGTCTATAACAGCCTGAACCTTTTCGTATATCTCATCCACGGAGGGACAGTCCTTCTTTAAGCGGAATTCTCCGTTTTCATAGAGGATCTCTCCGTCTATCATAGTAAGCTTTACATTGCTCTTGGAACCTGAATAGACCAGATTTTTGGCTATATTGTTGATGGGCCGCATATTCGGGGCCTTCATATCTATGACTATGAGGTCCGCCAGCATACCCTCCCGTATATCTCCGCAGTCCTCAAGGCCGATGGCCTTTGCTCCTCCGGCGGTGGCCATTTTCAGGACCTCCAGGGAATCGACCGCTGAGGCGTCCATATTTTTAACCTTCTCCAGGGCGCTGGTCAAAAACATTTCCTTGAACATATCCAGACAGTTATTGCTGGCAGGTCCGTCAGTTCCTATTCCCAGATCAATTCCCTTTTCGAGATACGTCTTTACCGGCGCTATCCCGCTCGCCAGCTTGACATTCGAGGAGGAATTGATTATTACCGAGAGCTTCTTATCCTTCATTATCTCCATATCCTTTTCGGTCACATGGACCCCGTGGAACAGAGTCGCTCCGTAGTCAAACAGTCCCAGCTCATCCAGAATCTGTACCGGACTCAGGCCATTATAGCGCTCCTTACATTCCTCCACCTCAAGGGCAGTTTCACAGCAATGAAGGTAGACCGGAGCCTTTTTCTGATGTGAAATTTCCGCCATCTCTTCGATCAGCTCCTTAGAGCAGGTGTACTCCGCATGTATCCCCAGCCTGAAGGAGGTAAGGGGGCTGCCCGAATTGAGCTTCTCGTACCACTCCAGCATCTCCGATACCGGCTGTGAAAAATTATTGATAGCCGGGCACTGCACACAGCGCATTCCGAAGGTCTCAGTGGCCTTCGCAGTAAAAATAGGATTTAGGTACATCTCGCAGATGCTCGTAGTTCCGCTGGTCAGATACTCGAGGCAGGCCAGAAGGGTGCACCAGTATATATCCTCCCCGGTAAGCTTGGCCTCAAAGGGAAATACCTGTTCATTGAGCCACCTCTGCAGAGGCAGATCGTCCGCGTTGGAACGTAAGAAGGTCATTCCCGAATGTGTATGGGCGTTTACAAAGCCCGGCATTAGAAGGTCTCCGTTGAGATTCATCTCCCTGTCCCATTTATATTTATCCCTGTCAGCATCATTGCCGTCTCCGACATACACTATCCTGTTGCCGCTGACCCACAGCTCTTTATTGTCCTCGACCCTTACTCCGCCGGAAACGGTCAGTACTCGTGCGTCATAAAATCTTACGTTCATATTCTTCCTTTCTGCCGCTTTTGCAGCGCGTAAATAAAAACTCCTGGTGGCTGGTTCTTTTTTTAACCCAGATTTGCTGGGCCGAAGCTCTTTGGAAGCAGCTCCTCCAAGGTGTACCTCTCATAGTCATCCTCAGATCTGGCGACTATGACCTCAAACTTATCCGGCTCCACAAACTCCCTCAGGACCTGCCGGCACACTCCGCAGGGGTAGGCCATGTCGGGAGCCTTTCCGCTGGCTCCACCAACTACCGCTATCGCCTCAAAGTCCTTACAGCCCTCACTCACAGCCTTACAGACCGCTGTCCTCTCAGCGCAATCTCCAGGGGTAAAGGCCGCGTTCTCAATATTGCAGCCGGTAAATATCCTTCCGTCCGCAGTAAGAATTGCAGCTCCGACCCTGTATTTGGAATAGGGGGAATATGACCTCTCCTGCCCCTCAAACGCGGACCTTATAAGTCTTTTAATATCCTTTTCCTCTATCATCAAAAGACCTCCTTTAACGACTTGTCATAGGGTTTCCTGAGTACGCCTCTGTCGGTTATTATGGCGCTTATGAGCTCGTGGTCTGTCACATCGAAGGCCGGATTAAATACCTTTATACCCTCCGGGGCCATTCGGTGAACATAATATTTTTCTGTCAACTCCTCAGCCGCCCTCTGCTCTATTACGATATCCTCTCCACTCGCCGTGGACATGTCTATCGTCGAATAGGGGGCAAACACATAAAAGGGTACGTGATAGTAATTCGCGAGGACCGAAAGGGCGGAGGTACCTATCTTATTTGCCGTATCACCGTTGGCTGCGATCCTGTCCGCTCCCACAATAACCGCATCTATCCTGCCCGCCTTCATGAGCTCTCCGGCCATATTGTCGCAAAGCAGCGTGGTATCCACACCGGCGCGGGCCAATTCATAGGCGGTGAGCCTTGCCCCCTGCAGAAGCGGCCTCGTCTCATCGACATAGAGCTTAAAGTGCATTCCTCTCTCCATACCGATGTAAACAGGGGCAAGCTGCGTCCCGTAGCGTGTGGTTGCAAGCGCCCCGGCGTTGCAGTGCGTCAGGAGGGCCGCCCCGTCGTTAATAAGTGTCAGGCCGTTCTCTCCTATCCTGCGGCACAGGCCTATATCCTCCGAGTGAATCTCCTCGGCTTCCTTTTTTAACATGGTGATTATCTGGCCGACACCGGCCGACGAATTATCTTCCACAAGGCCCTCCATCCGTCTGATGGCCCAGCTTAAATTTACAGCAGTTGGCCTGGATGAATTCAGGTACTCGCCGTCCTTATGGAAGCTTTCTTTAAAGGTCTCATAGTCCTTATCAGCATATTTTAGAGCCGCGACGTACATCGCATAGGCCGCAAATACGCCGATACACGGAGCTCCTCTTACCTCCAGTCCGAGTATCGCCTCGTACATATCCCTGATCGAAGTGACGGTCTTAAACTCCTCTTTCCAGGGCAGCTTCGACTGGTCCAGATACACCACAGCCCTGCCGTCCTCACTGAGTCTTACGTGGTCCGAAGGTAAGTAATCCATTATTATATTTCTCCGATAAATTTAATAAGTAACTCCTTAAACCTGGGGGCGGCAGCCGCGCCGGCCTCCAATACCTCTTCCTCTGTAAGCTTATAATCGGCTATCCCCGCGGCCAGGTTAGTCACGCAGGAAATTCCGCAGATCTTCATGCCGGCGTGATTAGCCGCAATAGCTTCCACTACCGTGCTCATTCCCACAGCATCCGCTCCGAGGGTCTTAAACATCCTTATCTCGGCAGGACTTTCATAGGAAGGCCCCGTTGTCTGGAGATATACTCCCTCCTTCAGATCGATGCCCAGTTCCTTTGCTGCGGCACGTATCTTATCGTTAAGCTCATGGTTGTATATCTCGCTCATATCGGGAAACGCACTCCCAGCTCTCCGATATTGGGACCTATCAGAGGATTGACCGCAAATGAAGAGATATGGTCCGTAATGAGCATGAAATCCCCGGGCTTGAAATTTTCATTTATCCCGCCGGAAGCGTTGGTAAGGATAAGCACCTTTGCCCCGAGCATTTTCATAAGCCTGGCCGGAAGCACCACATCGCTTATGGAATAGCCCTCGTAATAGTGGACCCTTCCCTTCATGCAGATTATCTTTTTATCTCCGATCCGGCCATAGATAAATTTTCCCGCGTGTCCGGGGGCAGTGGATACCGGAAAGCAGGGGATGTCCTTATAAGCTATCTCCCCCTCGACCTCGATATTGTCCGCAAAATCTCCCAGCCCTGAACCTAAGACAAGCGCTATCTCCGGTTCAAAATCAGTGATCCTTCTGACCGCCTCACAGCAGCCCTTAACCTTTTCAAAAACCTCACTCATGACAAGCCCCCTGTTTTAATCAAAATTAAAATCATCTATAAATTCATTGTTGGGGTCAGAGCCCTCTCCGCCCCTCACCCTCGCGCTCCCGCGGAGCCGGGGTCCTCCATCGAGGAAATAGCCGTCGTCGTTATCTGATTCATTTATGAGCATGACTCTTCTTTCACCGTACTGCGGCTCATCCTCATAGATGTCGTTGTCGTCAAAATCATCGTCAAAAAGGGCAGAGTCCTCGTCTTCTTCATAGCCATAGCCCTCTTCCCTGTCGTAATCGTCCTCAAAATCCGCATCCGAATAGGCGCCGTCATCCTCATCATATGAAGCCTCTTCGCCCTCATCATCGTAGTCCAGCTCGGCATACTCGTCCCCGAGAACGTAGCCCTCCTGGTTGTTTAAGGTCTCTTCCTCTCTGTATGCCTCTTCCTCCGGCAGGTCCTCACCTCCGGAAATATAGGAAGGCCTGACGCTCCTGGGAGCCTTTACCTCACTTCCACGAATCTCTCCTCCGGCACTGTAAGGATCGTAGGAGGAAGGGCTAACCTTCTCTACTG
>JAFTEI010000099.1 GCA_017453965.1 Lachnospiraceae bacterium | reverse complement strand
CGGCATAGTCAGCTGGGGAGCGGAGAACACGATATTGGAATAGATATCTCCCTGGAAAAGTCCCGAATTCTGGGTCACTGTACCGATCTTCTTTCGAAGAGAGGGGAGATTCAGGCTGTCAAGGTTCATTTCGTCGTAGAATATGGTTCCCTTTTCAGGTTTTTCGAAGCCCAGAAGAAGCCGCACCAGGGTGGACTTTCCACATCCGGTCCGTCCCACGATGGCTACATATTCCCCTTTGCGGATCTTTAAGGACAGGTCGTCGAGCACGTAGGGTGTGTCTTCGCTGTAGCGGAAGGACACATGGTCCAGCTCGATACTGCCGGAGATGCGCTCAACGATTTCCTTATGCTCGCTTGTTTCCGGCTCTGTCTCAAGGAAGGGCTCTGCCATCTCCAGGATCGGCTTGATCTCGGCGGCAGACAGGGCAGTGCCGGAAAGACCTGTGAAAGCCCCCATGACCATCCCGAAGGATGCAGTAAAGGCGAAGTAGGCGGACTGGTCCATCTGGTTCTTCACGGCAATATAATACAGAACAATATTGGATAACAGAGTGATCGCCAAAGTGATGACTGTGTTGAGTTTTATAAACAGGGGCGGATCATATTTAAGCTCCGCCTGCTCGGCGTAGAGGTCCAGCCATTTGGCAAAGGCTCTCTTTTCGGCTCCTGCCAGTTTGAGCTTCTGCACGCCTGAAATAAAGGCATAGCTGAGGCCGGATTCCTTCGCGGCCAGTTCCATCGCTTGTTTGTTGATCCTTATCTGTACAAGGGTAGTGATAAAAGAGAATCCAATCGTCACCAGAATAATGATCAGGGACGGCACTGTCAGGGCAGGTGCAAGCTGAAAGATCTGTCCTATATAAACCAGGGAAGTCAGCGACGAGAGGGTCGTGCCCATCACCATGCCCAGCAGAATGGAACAGAGCTGATTTACTGCCATAGATCGGCTCTTAAGCTCGCCGGCGCTGTAGTTTCGGAAAAATCCGGCCGGCAGTGACAGAAGCCTCATGATCATGGAGGCCTGGACCCCAAGCGAGGTCTTGGTCTCCAGCCTGGACTGGAGCATTCCGGCGGTGGAAGAAATAAGCTGTGAAGATAAAGACACACAGACAAGGGATATGGCTACAGCTATAAGGGCATCCGTCCGGCCGCTGGATAGAAGAGGACCCGTCAGGAATCTGGTAAGCCGGGGTATGATCAGACCTACCATGGATACGGCGAAGGACGCCGCGATAACCAGAATAATATCACTCATGGTCAGGCAGTTCTTCATGTAAAGGAGGAGATCGGGGATCTTAAGCTTTTTCTGCGGCAGAGGCAGATAAAAGCAGACCGCTTCCCTATCAAATATTTCGGCTGTCTGACGGTTCAGTCTTTTCTGCTTTCCGGTCTTCGGATCTGTAAAAGTATATCCGGTGAGCTTTCCCGGCAGCAGTGCTACAGGGGTCGCATCTTCTTTTGTAAACGCAAGAAGGGGGCCGTAGGTGTTTTTGTACCAGCCTTCCGTCAGCTCCACCTCCCGCTTCATGATCCCACTGGTCTGAAGACAGTAATCGAGCTGCTCCTCCGCCTTCACAGTTTCAGGCACTTCGACTGTTTTGCAATGATAATACTTTAATATTTCGTCGATAGCATTCTTGGAAATGATTCGCTGGTCGCTGATCCTCTCGGCGATCTTCTTGCCCAATACCACTCCGGCAATTTTAATGAAGGAATCCTCCAGGAGCTGCTGGTCCGCATTCCGTCGTTCTTCAATTTGATTCTCAAACCATCCCATTTTGCCGCCTCCTCATTCGTTTGTCACCAGGTCAGCATAGGCCCCGCCCAGGCGGATAAGCTGGTCATGGGTGCCCCTCTCCACTACCTTTCCGTGATCCAGGACAATGATCTCATCACAATCCCTGATGGTGGACAGCCTGTGGGCAATGACGATACAGGTGATTCCCCGGTCGCGGATGGCATTGACTACTTCATATTCCGTTCTGGCATCCAGCGCGGAAGTGGCTTCGTCCAGAATGATGATCGTGGGATCCTGGGCCAGAACGCGGGCAATCTCGAGGCGCTGCCGCTGTCCGCCGGACAGATTGTGCCCGCCGCTGTTCAGCTTGTGCTGGTAGCCTCCGGGCAGCCTGGCAATGTCTTCATGAATCTGTGCGTCTCTGGCTGCCATTATCATTTCAAAGTCCTGAATGGAGGTGTCCCACATTTTTATATTATTGGCTATAGTGTCATCAAAGAGGGTGATATCCTGATCCACAACTGCCAGGGATCCGGTCATCACATCCCTGGACCAGTAGCTGCGGGGCTTCCCGTCATAAAGGATCTCGCCGCTCCAGGGCTGATAGAGACCCGACACCAGTTTGGATATGGTGGATTTGCCGCAGCCGGAAGCACCCACCAGGGCAATCCGGTCTCCCGGCTTCATGGACAGGGAAAAGTCCTCGATCAGGGGGGCCTCCAACCTGGAATAGCCGAAGGTAATGTTTTTCAGTTCCACATTTCCCTGGAACTTGGCCAGTTCTTTGTACTCTTTTCCGGTATCATTTACATTCACATCCTCCGGATACTCCATCACATCTTCCACGCGCTCCATCTGGGTCCGCATTTCCTGAATGGTCTGGCCGGCAGACACTAACGTCATGGCCGGGGACATAAAGGAGCTTAAGAATCCCTGGAACATAAGGACTGCACCCAGTGTGAAGGTCCCCTGCATGGTCAGCCAGACTCCCGTCACAAGTACCGTGTAGTTGGCAAGAGTGCTGACAAATGAAGGGATCATTCCGACCAACTGGTCTATTTTCTGTGATTTTACGGATTGTGTATTTACCGAGGCCTGATAGCCTGCCCACTTCTGGAAAAAACCGTTTTCGGCGCCGGTGGCCTTAATGGTCTCGATCATCTCAATGCCGGTTGCCGTTGTGGCTTCCAGTTTTCCCGAGTCCCTTAATTGTACCCGGGCGATGTTGATCCGCTTCTCGGATATGACCCGGGAGATGATGATATTAACAAACAGTGTGGTGAGTCCTAAGACCGTCAGAAGGGGACTCTGGCGCAGCATGAGGATAAGATAAAAGACCATCATGGCAGTATTGAGGACAAGGGGAGCGAAGGTATTTACCAGAATTCCGGCAATAGAGGCATTCATGAAGGACCTTGACTGAATATCCCCCGCCAGCCGCTGGGAGAAAAACTCCATGGGCAGATGAAAGACCTTCCACATGTAGGTAGAACTACCTACCACTGCCATCTTTCCGTCGATCTTCATTGAATAAACAGTCTGGGCCCAGGCCACCACGAGCTGTATGGCCGCGATCAGCATTAACGCCATGGTAAAAGGCCCGAGCCATTCCCGGTTGATGCCTGTCAGAAGACGATCCATAAAGATACGGGAAGTCATGGAGTTTATAATACCGAACAGATAGGATATTGCGGTGGTCAGCATGACAAAGAGGACCAGTGCTCCGGCTCCTTTCAACCGCTTTCGGGCAAAGCTCAGGGTACTTTTCGGCCTGCCTCCGGGCTCAAAGGTGTCGGAGGGAACAGGAATCAGGACCACACCGGTAAAGGACTGGTCAAACTCCTCCCAGCTCAGTCTGACTTTTCCCCGGGCAGGGTCATTGATGTAGACATACTTTCCCCGAAAACCATTAAGAACCACAAAGTGATTCATATTCCAGTGAATAATGCAGGGAAATTGTCCTTTTTCTTTCAGCGCGTCCGGGGACATTTGGTAGGCATATACTTCAAAGCCGTAATGCTCCGCCGCAGTATACATATTCACAGCCTTGGATCCATCCCGGGAGACCCCACAGTCTAAGCGCACCTGCTCCAGAGGAACCCATTTATTATAATAGGCCATGACCATGGCGAGGGAGGCGGCACCGCATTCAAGGGCCTCAAGCTGCATGATCACAGGGACTTTTGCCACACCCTTTGTCAAG
The DNA here is from genome assembly GCA_017453965.1 of Lachnospiraceae bacterium. Lineage (GTDB taxonomy): Bacteria > Bacillota > Clostridia > Lachnospirales > Lachnospiraceae > NK4A144. Next base: position 5,177 of record JAFTEI010000099.1, on the reverse strand, counting down.
GTGGGTTTTATTTTCGGTCTTTTTTTATGTTCTGATCCGCTCAAAGCCATCACCTGCTTTCAAGTAGGAACGAAATCGGTTTTGTCTGATCTGTTACCAGAATTCCGTCATAGCTGCCATCCGGCAGGTTCACTTCCGCCAGACCGATGTTTCTTCCGTATTCATCGGTCCGGACCGAGGCTATCACAGTTTCTTCCGTGGACATTCGGAGGAGCATTCCTTCTTTCACAGTTACGGAACCGGAAGATGCCACCTGGGCCGTATGATCCGCGACAAGCACTTTGGCCTGCGTTGTCGTCTCCAGTGTTCCAATCGCCGCCCAGGAAAATAATCCCGTCAGAAGCAGGACAACTGCCACAAGTACGATCCAGATCCCGGGATTGGTGACCCGGAGATAGTCTGTCAATTGTTCCGGTGAGGAAATGTGCTCAAGGGCCTTTTTGCGAAATATTTTATGCTGTTCATTTTCTGACATGCTGTTCTCCTTTTCGCCTACTTTAGTGACAGTGATAAATGTACCATATTTTCAGGAAAAAATATAGGATATCACCACACGACAGGGGAGATTGGATTTTTTTAAAGATACAGAAAGAAATCAAACGCCAGCGGGCGAACGAAAGGAGTAACGAAAGGAGGATTTCTTATGAATACTGTTTCAGATGGCGTTTACTGCGCTGTCATGGTATAATATTACCATTCTTATGTAAAAGGATGGTGATGGATTTGAATACTATCATTACAATAGGCAGGCAGTTTGGCTCCGGCGGGAGAGAGATCGGGGAAAAGCTGGCCGAACACTTTAATATCAAATGCTACGACAAGGAGCTTTTGGCCCGGGCCGCAAAGGACAGCGGCATGTGCGAGGAGGTCTTCGAACACCACGACGAAAAGCCCAACGGCTCCTTTCTCTATAATCTGGTCATGGATACCTATTCTTTCGGTTACAATACCGCGTCCACTTATTTCGATATGCCTGTTTCCCACAGGGTCTTTCTTTCACAGTTTGACGCCATCAAGAATCTGGCCGAAGAAGGCCCCTGCGTGATAGTCGGGCGCTGTGCGGACTACGCTCTGCAGGAGCGAAACGACGTGCTGAATATCTTTATATACGGCAGCCTGGAGGACAGGATAAAGCGGGTAATGGAGCGCTTTAAGGACATCTCCACCCAGGATAAGGCCAGGGATATGATACATAAAAAGGATAAGCAGCGTAAGAGCTACTACGACTATTATTCCTCGAAGAAGTGGGGTCATGTGGACACCTACGACCTGTCGGTGGATTCGTCTATTCTGGGGATCGAAGGAACGGTTAAATTATTGGCGCAGTTTGTGGAGGACTTCGAGTTGGCACGTGGAATAACCAAACATAGCTAGCCAACTCCGCAATTTGCTTCGCAAATTGTCACCACGTTGAGTTGGCGAAAGGAGAAAGTGTATGCTAAATGATTTTGTCAAAGCGGCCAGGCCTGGTACGGAGGAGCTCAGGGCGAGACTTAAGGCTGAGGAGGAGAAGCTCTTCGGCTTTCAGATGAAGATCAAGGAGGCCCGGCTTCCGGTAATGGTCATCTTTGAGGGCTGGGGCTCTGCCGGAAAGGGGTCAGTTCTGGGAAGCCTCATAAAGGAAATTGATCCCAGGATTTTCAGGGTCTCCAGTATGGAAAAGGCCCCCAGCGAGGATGAAAAGAGATATCCTTTCCTATACCGCTATTTTACAGAGATCCCTGAGGCGGGGAAGTTCCAGTTCTTCGATACCTGCTGGATGAAGGAGGTCACCGTGGGAGTCTTAAGCGGCGCCCTTGGGAAAAAGGACTACGAGGAGAGGGTCAGAAGCATCAATCTGACCGAGAGACAGCTTACCGACAACGGCTATCTCGTTATGAAATTCTTCTTCCACATAGGCAGGAAGGAGCAGAGGAAGCGCCTCGAGGGACTTTCGGACAACAAGGACACGAAATGGAGGGTCTCGAAGGAGGATCTTTGGGAAAATAAGCACTACAAGGACTGCCTGGCGGTCTATGACAAATATCTGACCGATACCAACAGGAGCGCGGCTCCCTGGTACATTATCGACGCAAAGGATAAGAAGTGGGCCACTTTGCAGGTCCTGCAGTTTTTAAATCAGGGTATAGATACGGCGCTTAAGAACCACTCCCTCGCCGTGCCGGTAATACAGAATGTATATCCGCTGGAGGAATTTGACGGCTTGAGCAGTATTTCGCTCGAGGATAAGACCCTGACGGAGGCGGAGTATAAGCAAAAGCTCGATGAACTTCAAAAGGAGCTTAAGGAGCTGCACAACAGGCTCTATAAGAAAAAGGTACCGGTGATCATCGCCTATGAGGGGTGGGACGCCGCAGGCAAGGGCGGAAATATAAAGAGAATAGCGGGCGCCCTGGACCCCAGGGGCTATACTGTCCACCCCATAGCCAGTCCCGAACCCCATGAGAAGGCCAGGCACTATTTATGGAGATTCTGGACGAGACTGCCGAAGACCGGGCATATCGCCATCTTTGACAGGACCTGGTACGGACGGGTAATGGTGGAGCGGCTGGAGGGCTTCTGCTCGGAAAACGACTGGCAGAGGGCCTATAACGAGATCAATGAATTTGAATATATTCTGAACAGCTGGGGAGCGGTCATAGTCAAGTTCTGGGTGCAGATAGACAAGGATACCCAGCTGGAGCGCTTTAACGACAGGCGCAACGACCCCGAAAAGCAGTGGAAGATCACCGATGAGGACTGGAGGAACCGCGAAAAATGGGATCTCTACGAGAAGGCTGTAAACGAGATGATCGTAAAGACCAACACCTCCTTTGCACCCTGGCACATCCTTGAATCCGTGGACAAAAAGTACGCCCGGATAAAGGCGCTGGAAACCGTGATCGCAGCCATAAAGAAGGCGCTCAAAAAGGACGGCCCGTCTCCGGCCGCTTCAAAGGAGAAGGAGACCAGGACAAAAAGTGAATATCTTTATATTTTTTGATAGGATATTTCTTGCGTTCCGGCGGAATTATTATTATACTTAGGTCTATGGTGTGGTGAAAATCTTAATTCGATTTTATTCACACAGCGTGAAGACGATCCGGGCATAAAACGTGCACACGCCCTGGGTGTCAATAATATTTATATTTTATGGAGGTTAAAAATGGCAAAGAGCAGATTGATCGGAGATTATCCTGTAATCGGTATCAGACCCTGTATCGACGGAAGAAGGGGACCCTTGAAGGTTCGTGAGTCTCTGGAAGAGCAGACCATGAACATGGCTAAGAGCGCGGCAAAGCTCTTCGAGGAAAATATCAGATATACCAACGGAGAGCCCGTTAAGGTAGTTATAGCCGACACATCCATCGGACGTGTCGCTGAGGCGGCTGCCTGCGCGGCAAAGTTCAAGAAGGAGGGTGTTGACATCACCCTTTCAGTTACCCCCTGCTGGTGCTACGGCTCCGAGACAATGGACACCGATCCCATGACTATAAAGGGTGTTTGGGGACTTAACGCAACAGAGCGTCCCGGTGCGGTTTATCTGGCTTCCGTTCTTGCAACCTATTCACAGAAGGGACTTCCTGCTTTCGGTATCTACGGCAAGGACGTTCAGGATGCCGACGACACTGTTATCCCCGAGGACGTTAAGGAAAAGCTTCTCCGCTTCGGACGTGCGGCTGTAGCGGTTGCTACGATGAGAGGCAAGAGCTATTTACAGATCGGCTCCGTTACAATGGGTATCGGCGGATCTATTATAAATCCCGAGTTCATAGAGGAATATCTCGGCATGAGAGTTGAGTCCATAGACGAGGTGGAGATAATCCGCCGTATGTCCGAGGGCATCTATGACAAGGAGGAGTACGAGAAGGCTCTTAAGTGGACAAAAGAGCACTGCAAGGAGGGTCTCGACAAGAACCCTGACTTCGTTAAGGCTTCCGATGCGAAGAAGGAAGAGGCCTGGGAGTTCATCGTAAAGATGATGTGTATCATAAAGGATCTCTACAACGGAAATCCGAACCTGCCCGAGGGCTGCGAAGAGGAGATGGTAGGACACAACGCCATAGTTGGAGGATTCCAGGGACAGAGACAGTGGACAGACTTCTATCCGAACTGCGACTACCCCGAGGCTCTGCTCAATACCTCCTTCGACTGGAACGGACCGAGGACACCTTATATCCTCGCTACCGAGAACGATACCTTAAACGGCCTTGGAATGCTGTTCATGAACCTTCTGACCAACCGTCCCCAGATGTTCGCTGATGTTCGTACATACTGGAGCGGAGCTGCTGTTAAGCGCGTTACCGGCTACGATATAGAGGGACACGCTAAAGAGGCCGACGGCTTCATCCACCTTATAAATTCCGGTGCCTGCTGTCTCGACGCAAACGGAGAGGCTGTTGACAAGGACGGCAACCACGTTATGAAGCAGTGGTTCGACGTTACCGACGAGGATATGAAGAAGATCATGGACGCTACAGAGTGGTGCTCCGCCGATTACGGCTACTTCAGAGGAGGCGGCTTCTCTTCAAGATTTGAGACAAAGTATGAGATGCCCGCTACGATGATAAGGCTTAACCTCGTTAAGAACCTGGGTCCCGTGCTGCAGATCGTTGAAGGCTGGACCGTTGCCCTGCCCGCAGAGGTTTCTGATACTCTCTGGAAGAGGACCGACTACACCTGGCCCTGCACATGGTTCACACCCAGGGTTGGCGCCAACAGGTATTTCAAGACTGCCTATGACGTAATGAACAACTGGGGAGCTAACCACGGTGCTATAAGCTACGGTCATATCGGCGCAGACATCATCACGATGGCTTCGATGCTCCGTATACCGGTTTGTATGCACAACGTTGACGAGAGCAAGATCTTCCGTCCGTCAGCATGGAATTCCTTCGGAGTTGATCCCGAGGGTCAGGACTTCCGCGCCTGCGGTGCATATGGCCCTATGTACAAGACCATTAAATAATTTTAAAATTTTTAATTAACAAATGAGAGTGAAAAGGAGTCGAAAGTCTTTGCTTTCGGCTCCTTTGCTGTGTATACTGTTTGTTAAAGTGAAGGGCTATAAAGGGGGGGTGGATTTTAAGCTCATCATAACAAATCCCAACGACACCCCCTATGATCCGATTCTTATCGACAGTTCCCTTATGTCCTGTGACATCGACAGCTGGGAGGATGCTCTGGAGCCCGGAGCT
>JAFTEI010000098.1 GCA_017453965.1 Lachnospiraceae bacterium | reverse complement strand
TTATAATATAGCTCTTTGTCCCTAGTTGACATAACTCTAATTTATCCTGTTGTTTTGGTTGACATAATTCCGACCTGAGTCACCGAGCCTAAACTCAATCCTTCTCTATCATCTCCTGCATGGTCCGCCAGGCCAGGGTCGCGCACTTCACCCGGGCGGGCATGTGGCTGATATCCTTCAGGATGCCTGCCTCGTCCAGCTCCTCTATATCCTCCTCGCTGGCCTCTCCCCTTATCATGCGCATGAATTTCCCGGCGTAGTCCAGCGCCGTATCCTTGTCCTCTCCGATGATGAGGTCCAGCATCATATCCGTCGAGGCCTGTGAAATGGCGCAGCCCGACCCTGAAAAGCAGCCGTCCTCCACCACTCCGTCCTCGATCTTAAGATACAGGAAAATGTCGTCGCCGCAGGTGGGATTTACTCCCTCGAGGACTATTGTAGGGTCCTCCATTGTCCCCTTATGGGAGGGACGGAGGTTGTGCTCGTTTAATATATTTCCGTAGATTGAATTAGCTGCCATAGCCCAATATACCTCTTACATTTTTAATACTGTCGATAAACGCCCGGATATCCTCCTGCGTGTTATATAAATAGATGCTGGCTCTGGCGGTGGAGGGTATCCCAAGGAAGACATGCAGGGGTTCAGCGCAGTGGTGCCCCGCCCTTATGGCTACGTTGTCCCCGTCCAATATCGACGAAATATCGTGGGGGTGCACCCCGTCTATGGTAAAGGAGACTATCCCGCAGTGCTCTTCCGGCCTTGGCGACCCCAGTATATGTGCGTAGGGGAGCTTCGCGAATTCCTCGAAGACCAGCCCCGTCAGCCTCTCCTCCGTCTCCTTTATAAAGTCGAAGCCCACGTTCTCCAGGTAATCTATAGCTTTCATGAGGGCGTAGGCCCCTGCCGCGTTCACCGTTCCGGCTTCAAACTTATGCGGAAGCTCAGCATAGGTCGCCCCCTCGAGCTTCACGGTCTCTATCATCTCTCCGCCGTAGTTGAAGGGCTCCATCTCAGTGAGCAGCTCCTCTCTTCCGTAGAGCACCCCTATTCCGAAGGGGGCCATGAGCTTGTGTCCGGAAAAGGCGAGGAAGTCCGCCCCCAGCTCTTTGACGTCCACCCTCATATGGGGAGCGCTCTGGGCCGCGTCCACGACTACCACTGCTCCCCTGGAGTGGGCTATATCCGCAATTTTCCTCACCGGATTGGTGCAGCCCAAAACATTGGAGACGTGGCCGATAGCCACCAGCCTTGTCTTATCCGTGATTTTACTATTTATCTCCTCGTCGGAAAAATGCCCCTCCCTGTCTGGCTCGAGGTACTTTAATACGGCCCCGGTCCTTCTCGCCGCGAACTGCCAGGGCAGCATATTGGAATGGTGCTCCATCACCGTGGCGACTATCTCGTCCCCCTCCTTGAGGTTATTTAACGCATAGCTGTAGCTCACGAGGTTCAGGGACTCCGAGGTGTTCCTCGTAAAAATGATCTCCCTGGAATTCTTTGCCCCGATAAATTTTGCCACCCTCTCCCGGGCCTCCTCATAGGCGTCGGTGGCGCTCATGCTAAGGGAGTAGAGTCCCCTTAACGGATTGGCGTTCATTTTTTCGTAAAACTCGTTTATGGCGGCTATGACAACCCGTGGTCTCTGGGTAGTAGCCGCGGAATCGAGGTAGTGCACCCCGCTGTTTTCAAATATGGGAAAGTCCCCGCGAAATCTGTTTTCCAAAATTAACTCCTCCAAGTCGGCGTTTTTTTTGCATAGCTGATGTGGTTTACATAATTCTATGTAGACGCATCCCGGTTTGCATAATGTCGCACCTTCGTCTTTGGGTTTACATAACTCAGGCTGATGCCGCCGGCCCTGCGTCCGCCTTTACCCCAGCTGCGTCTCCAGATAGTGCTGTATCCTGCCCTGGGATTCCTCGTCCTCAATGAGCCTCCTTATGCTGTCGAGCTTCGCCCTCGTCATGAGCAGCTCGGCCTCCGGCTCCGATATGCCTCTGGAGGTCATGTAGAAAAGCACGTCCTCAGAGAGCCTGCCTATGGAAGCGCCGTGAGTCCCCTCGACATCCTCTTCGTCGCATAAGATTATCGGGAGCGTCTTGTTTTTAACTCCCTCCGACAAAAGCAGGGTCTCCTCCTGCTCATCTCCTACAGCCCCCTTGGCTCCGCGCCTGAGGTCGATGGTCCCGCGGAAATTCTTGACTGCCCTGTCCTTAAGGGCCCCCTTTACCATAAGGGAGCTCAGGCTCTTCTTTCCTATATGGTTCGTCATGTAGTTCAAATCCAGGAGCTCCTCGTTCCGGGTCAGATACCCCGTATTCCCGTCAAACTCCGATCTGTAGCCCGCGAGGTCCGTCCTCACGCCCGTATAGGTCCGCCCTGCCCCGAGCTCCATCTGGATAAGTCCGAAAAAGGCCCTGTCCCCCACGCAGGCCCCTATATTTTCAAAATAGGTGCTGCTGCGGCTCAAAAGGTTTGTATTCACCAGCTTGAGTCTGGCCCCGTTCTGTATGTCGGCCTTGATATCCACGCCTGTAAAGGCCTCATTCTCCGTGCCCTCCGTCTCCTCATAAGAGCTCAGCTGGTTTAAGATTATGTTAACTTCAGAGGCCTCCTCAGCCTCTATAAAGAGCCTTACCGCTCCTCGCCTTACAGCGCTGTATTCAAAGTCCACCCTTAATGGTACGCTGACCTTAACTCCCTTTAAAACGCGGATAGTCAGGCTCTTTGCTGCGGCAGCTTCGAATAAACTCTCAGCCTCTTCTCCCATTCCGCCTGGAATGCCCCTTCCCGAAGGATAGCTCTCCGTGATCTCGACTCCCTCAGGGATATTTTTTATGTCAACCTTTATCCCCTCGGAATCGAAGCCGGACTCCGGGTCGCGCGCTTCCACATAATTTAATTTAAGAAAATTCCACGTCAGAGTGGGTAGTTTATTGACCTGCATTTTTTTCTCCTGCAAAACTATTGTATTTCCAGCGGTTTTCTCTGCCGAAAAGCCTCGCAACCATTGTCTCCGCTTCGCTCCGGTCCGTTCAAAACCAACCGCTCAGCGCTCATAAACGGCCGGATAAACGTCCACTGGACGTTTCTCCAATTGCCCCCTTCATCTCCAGCTGTATAAGGTTATTCATCTCCACCGCGTACTCCAGCGGCAGCTCCTTGGAGACCGGATCGGCGAAGCCGCTCACTATCATCGCCCTGGCCTCCTCCTCGGAAACGCCCCTGCTCATAAGGTAGAAGACCGCGTCGTCCGAGATACGCCCTATCTTCGCCTCGTGGCCTATATCCGCGTCGCTGGTGCGCACGTCCATGGCGGGCACAGTGTCCGACCTGGAGATATCGTCCAGCATAAGGGACTGGCAGGAGACAGTGGACTTCGCCCCCTTTGCCCCCTCCTGCACGACTATGGCGCTCCGGTAGGTGGAAATTCCGCCGTCCTTCGAGATGGACTTAGTGGAGATGACCGAGCGGGTATTTTTCCCGGAATGCACGATCTTCGCCCCCGTATCCAGATTCTGCCCCTTTCCGGCGAAGGTGATACCCGTAAACTCCGCCCTGGAGGGATCCCCCTTTAGGATGCTCATCGGATAGAGGTAGCTTACGTGGGAGCCAAAGGACCCCGAGACCCACTCTATTACCGCCCCCTCCTCGCAGATGGCCCGCTTGGTGTTCAGGTTATACATATTCTTCGACCAGTTCTCTATGGTGGAATAGCGCAGACGCGCGTTCTTCCCCACAAAGAGCTCGACGCAGCCCGCGTGGAGGTTGTTCACATTGTATTTAGGAGCGCTGCAGCCCTATATGAAATGGAGGTCGGCGCCCTCTTCCACGATAATCAGTGTATGCTCAAACTGCCCCGCCCCGGGCGCATTCAGCCTGAAATAGGACTGGAGGGGTATCTCCACCTTGACCCCCGGCGGCACGTACACGAAGGACCCCCCGGACCAGACCGCCCCGTGAAGGGCCGCGAACTTGTGGTCCGTTGGAGGCACGAGCTTCATAAAGTGTGTCCTCACCTTCTCCTCGTTGTCCCTCAGGGCGCTCTCCATATCGGTATAGATGACACCCTGCGCCAGTACCTCTTCCTTTACGTTGTGGTAGACCAGCTCGGAATCGTACTGGGCTCCCACTCCCGCCAGGGACTTCCTCTCCGCCTCGGGTATCCCCAGGCGCTCAAAGGTATTTTTAATGTCCTCCGGCACCTCGCTCCACTTCGCGCTCATGCCCGTATTGGGCCGCACATACGTTACGATGTCGTCCATATTGAGGTCGGTGATGTCGGGGCCCCAGTCCGGGACCTTGAGCGAATTGTAGACCTCGAGGGACTTAAGCCTGAACTCCCTCATCCAGTCCGGGTCATTTTTTTCCTTCGATATCTGCTCGACTATCCCGGGGGTCAGACCCTCGTTTACCTTATAAAAGCCTTCCTCGCTGTCCTTAAAGTCGTAGAGGCTCCTGTCTATATCGCCGACTGTGGTCTTTTCTTCAGCCATCCTTAAATATACTCCTCGAAACCGTTCTTATTGATCTCCTCCACAAGACTGCCGTCCCCGCTCTTCACTATCCTTCCCTTGACCAGGATATGGGTGTAGTCGACCTTTAAGGCCTCCAGTATCTTTGTGGAATGTGTGATTATGAGAAGGGCCCCGTTGACCTTCTCCTTGTACTCCTCTATGCCCTTTGAGACCGTGCGGACCGCGTCCACGTCGAGGCCCGAATCGGTCTCGTCCAAAATAGCCAGCTTCGGGCGCAGCATCAAAAGCTGCAAAATCTCGGCCTTTTTCTTCTCTCCCCCGGAAAAGCCCACGTTCAGATCCCTGTCCTTGTAGGCCTTGTCAAAGGAGAGCACCTCCATACTCGAGCTTAGGTCCTTCTTGAATTCGGAATACTTGACCTTTCCGCCGTTCCTCTGGGAGACCGCGTTCCTGACGAAGCTCGACAGGGATATTCCCGGCACCTCCAGGGGATTTTGAAAGGACAGGAACATTCCCGCCAGCGCCCTCTTGTCGGCAGTGTCCTCGTTTATGACCCTTCCGTCGAAGCATATTTCCCCGGAAAGGATGTGATAATTCGGATTTCCCATAAGGGCGTAGCCCAGGGTGGATTTGCCTGCCCCGTTGGGTCCCATCAGGACGTGGGTCTCTCCCGCGTTGATGTTTAAGTTTATCCCGTGGAGGATGTCCGCATCCTCAACTCCCACCGACAGGTCTCTTACTTCCAGTAATGACATTTGTCTTCCTCTCTTTCGGCATGAAGGTCATGCCAACATTGGTTTACATAATTTTGCGACAGCTTTACCGCAGCCCTCGCTCCGACGCAGCCGGAATGTTTCGCTGCGCGGCTCTGCGATATATAGCAAAAAGTAAGAGTCCGCGCTTTCGGACTCATACTTTACATTTCCTAGTAATTTACCGGAAATTCAATATATCATAGAATGTTGCGTGCGTCAATCGCAGGGGAAATCCGCGGGGCTGTGGCGCTGGTGCAAAATATAAAAATTTAGCCAGCAGTTCTTGGTGAATAGTGCCTGCGATTAGGCTTGGGCGAGCACCTGTCTGAGCGCAGTTTCGAAGACCTTTAGGTCGCGCGAAACAAGCGAGTTGCGCAGAACAAGCCGTGTTTATGAGCAGGTGCTATGAGCCTAGAACTGGCTGAGCCTTTTATATT
>JAFTEI010000097.1 GCA_017453965.1 Lachnospiraceae bacterium | reverse complement strand
TATGTGCTGCAGCTCCTCCAGCGCCAGGTCCTCATGGTGGGCGTTGGCCTGCAGGAAGGCCATGTACAGCCTGTATTTGAGCTCCCCCGGGTTCAGGTCTATGAGCTGCTGCGTCTTGGCTATGGATTCATGTGTCCACTGGTAAGAATTTATCTTCTTGCACCTGTAGCGGATAAAGGACTTGGTAAGCTCGGCCATCATCATCTGTTCCTTGACAAACTCCCAGGTCTTCTCCCCCTCGTCCTCCGAGCAGTTGACGCTTACCGGGTAACGCAGCTCCGACTCATAGGTCCTTATAAATATCGTCCCGTTATTTAAGCCGGAATGAAGCTTTTCCGGCAGGATGCGAAAGCCTATCCTGGAATTATTCCCCATGAAATCGTCGTTGGACAGCTTCTGCTTATCCAGGACGATAAAATCCCCCTCCGCCGCAAGGCTAATCTCGAGATAGCCCCAGCCCGAACGGATCAGGGTGACCGAACGCTCCGTGTCCTCTTCGAGCTCTGCCGCGGCAAGTCTCATCTCGTCATTGGACAAAGAGAGGCTTACAGGGTCCTTCTTTTTGACAGCAATTAAGAATTCCTCGACATTTTCATAGTTGCCGTCATATACGCTCAGGGCGCGGTAGGTGTTTAAAAAGCGCTTGTCTGAATCCCTGAATACTCCCAAAAACGCGGGGGAATAGAAGAGCCTCACCGCCTCGTCGAAATCCGTATGTGCAAGGTTTGCGAAATGAAAGAGATTCTTCACGTCTCCCATCGAGGTGTTGATGGCGTGTCTGGATACATTTACGATAAAGGGAAGGGAATATTCGCCCTTATTCGAAATTATATTTATCTCGCCCTTGACAGAATCCCCGCTCTCCAGTCCGGTGGAATCAAAAAGATAGCGCACGCGCACCTCTTCGTCGTAGAAGCGCTTTATGTCCAGACTCAGCCTGGAGCTGGAGGATACTATAAAGCCCTCCGCGCTCCCGTTTTCGGAAAGGATCTGAAAGGCCCCCGTGGGAACATCTCCCTCATTTATATTCAATTCTATTTTTTTCTCTGACAGCTTAAGTCTCCCCGTATCGTACTCGAAGACTCCGTTTATCAGATTTTCCAAATGCTTTGGCATAATTCCCCATCTTGATTTTGTAGTGAATCAAAGTTATTATAGCTTAACTCGATATTCAAAGCAACAAAGCAATAGAGTAATAAATCAATGGAAGGGTAAGACAATGCAGGATTCGTTACAAGTTACTCCCCGGGAGCACTTCCACGGCAGCGACCTGGAAAAAATTGAAAAAATATACGGCATAAAAAAGGAAGAGATAGTCTCCTTTTCAGCCAACGTAAACCCGCTGGGGCTGTCAAAAAAGCTGAAAAGCAGCCTCATAGACCATATAGACGTATTAAGCTCCTATCCCGACAGGGAATATACGGAGCTAAGGAAGACCATCGGCGCCTACTGCCGCACCTCTCCCGGCCATATCATAGTCGGCAACGGCTCCACGGAGCTCATATCCCTTATGATACAATTAAAGAAGTCAAAGCGGGCTATGATCTTCGGTCCCTCCTATTCGGAATACGAGCGCGAGATCTCCCTCTGCGGCGGTACCAGCCGTTACTTCCGTTTAAGGGAGGAGGACGGCTTTAACCCCAATATCCAAAAGCTCGAGGAGGCCTTAAATGACAATATCGACCTGCTGGTAATCTGCAACCCCAACAATCCCACCTCCACCTGCATAAAGCGCGGGCAGATGCGGGAGATCCTGGATATCTGCAAGGCCCTCGGCATCTTTGTAATGATCGACGAGACCTATATAGAATTTGTGGAGGATATGGAGAGCTCGGACGCCGTGCCCCTGACCCAGTACTACAGCAACCTCTATGTGATCCGGGGCATATCCAAGTTTTTTGCAGCCCCCGGTCTGCGCCTGGGCTATGCCATTACGGGAAATGAAGACCTCATAAGACAGATAAATACGGTAAAGGACCCCTGGACCATCAACTCCCTGGCGGAGGAGGCCGGAAAACTCATGTTTACAGACAGGGAATATATCGAAGAGAGCAGGGAGCTTATCTTTTCCGAGCGCAGGCGGATCTGCGAACGCCTTAAAATGCTCAGGGAAAAAGGGCTCAAATACTATGAGCCCTCTGCCAATTTCGTATTATGCCACCTGGAAAACTCCGGAATCGATGCAGACCTTCTCTTTGACGACTGCATAAGAGAAAAGATGATGATAAGGAATTGCTCCACCTTCCCCTTCCTCGACAACAGCTACTTCCGTTTCTGCTTTATGCGGCCCGAAGACAACGACAGGCTGCTGGAGCGCATAGAAAAGACGCTCACGGATCCAGATCTGTCATACTCTACAATTCAGTGGCAAACCACTGAATTGTAGAGCGCTCGCCGCAACTAAATCTGCTCCGCAGATGGGCGGCTCGCCTACCCCATTACGCTATCGGCCTGTAGCTGTGCAGCAGAGTGCACAGCTCAGGAATCCAGGTCCGTCATACTTTTTATGCTTATCCCTATAGTGGAGGTGTTGTGCAAAAGGGCGGTGACCGTCGGCTGCAGCACTCCGAAAAAGCCCAGTGCCATGAGGCCTCCGTTAAAGCCCATTACAAAGCGGTAATTCGAATTTATCCTCTTCATGAGCAGAGTCGAAAGCCTGCGCAGCTTGACCAGCTCCCTTAAGTCCTCGGCAGCTATGGTGACATCGGCGATCTCGCGGGCTATGGCCGCTCCGTCGCTTATCGCTATGCCGCAGTCCGCCTCCGAAAGCGCCGGCGAATCGTTTATCCCGTCGCCCGTCATTATGACCTTGTGTCCCTCGGCCTTCTTTTGGCGTATGAATTCCGCCTTATCCTCGGGCAGGACCTCCGCGTGGTATTCGTCTACGCCCACCTCTTCGGCTATGGCCCCGGCAGTGCGCTCCGAATCCCCGGTCATCATAACGCAGTTTTTAATTCCGAGCTCGTGGAGCTCCTCTATTACCTCCTTCGCCTCCTCCCGTAGAGGGTCGGCGATCAGGATGACGGCCGAGAGCACTCCGCCCATAGCCATGTAAAGGTGGGAATACTGCAGGGGAAGAGAATCGAATCTCTCCTTTTCACCCTCCGGAACAGTGCACCCTTCATCCTCAAAGACAAAGTGGTACGAGCCTATCACCACCTTAGTATCCCCTATCCTTCCGGAAATGCCGTGAGCTACCACATATTCCAGCTCCTCGTGCATCTCGTCGTGCTTTAAGCCAAGCTCTATGGCTCTGCGGGTCACCGCGTTGGCTATCGAGTGGGGATAGTGTTCCTCGAGGCAGGCCGCTGTCCGCAGCATCTCATCCTTATCCGTTCCATTAAAGGCCTCTACTCCCACCACCGTAGGGCAGGCGCGGGTCAGTGTCCCCGTCTTGTCAAATACGATGGTGTCCGCCTCCGCTATGGCCTCCATGAATTTTCCGCCCTTGACGGTTATATGATGCCTCCCGGCCTCTCTCATGGCGGAGAGTACCGCAAGGGGCATAGATAATTTAAGCGCACAGGAAAAATCCACCATGAGGAGTGAAAGCGCCCTGTTGACATTTCTCGTAAGGAGGTACGCAAGGGCTGTCCCTCCCAGGGAATAG
>JAFTEI010000096.1 GCA_017453965.1 Lachnospiraceae bacterium | reverse complement strand
TTTGACAAAGCCATACTTTACAGTATCATATTTACTATACATTTTTTAAGGGAGAATGTCAGATGGATAAACGTACAAGAAATTATATACTGGTAGTGGCCGCGATGTTTGTACTGCTCCTGCTCCTTCGCTTTACCGGAGTTGCGGACTATGAAGCCATAAATTCGCAGAGCACGCCTGCGGCCGGGAGCGTTGAAACGGAGTCTGCCGGGAAGGACACCGGGGGCACGGAGGCAGCGCAAAAGGACGACGAAGACGCCGGCTCTGCAGTCTCCGGCGATGAAACGGAGCCGCAAGGTGAGACCGCGGAGGCCAGCTACACCTTCCGGACTCCCGAGCTCCTTCTTTCGCATTTTACAAAGCACGGCATAGATATGGGCTTTACGACGGAGGAAGCCTACGAAGCGGCCGCCTCGCGGGTCATCACCAATCCGAAGGCCCTGCATAAGACAGAGGCGGAGGACGGCGACGACGTTTACTACGTGGAAGACACCAACGAATTCGTCGTCCTGAGCACCGACGGCTATATCCGCACCTACTTCAATCCCGACAACGGCAAAGCATACTTCGATAGGCAGTGAGTGGTAGCGCAGAGGGGGCTGTAGCACTGATACAAAATATAAAAGGCTCAGCCAGTTCTAGGCTCATAGCACCTGCTCATAAACACGGCTTGTTCTGCGCAACTCGCTTGTTTCGCGCGACCTACGGTCTTCGAAACTGCGCTCAGACAAGTGCTCGCCCAAGCCTAATCGCAGGCACTATTCACCAAGAACTGCTGGCTAAATTTTTATATTTTGCACCAGTGCTACAGCCCCATTTCCCTATACCGCCTGCTTGGCGAAGTCCATCTGCTGGATGCTTCCGGCCCTGCCCGTCGACTCATGCAGGAAAAGCCCCGAGCTCTTAACCTGCGACAAGGCGGCATTCGTATCAGACTTAACCGTGAATCTCGTGCGGGCATGCTGCAGCGATATAGCTCCTATATCACCCTCCTTCAGGGTCAGCAGCGCATCCCTTCCCTCCTCATCCTTCGTCCATATCCTCAGCTTATCGAAGATCTTATCGTTTTCATCGATCCAGCCGTTGCCGTCCTCGTCATATTCGGCCAGCTCCTCAAAGCCGTCGCCAGTCACCGCCCCAAAGAGCTCACTTCCGTCGTTGATCAGGCCGTCCTCGTTCTTATCCAGGGCAAGGAAGCCCGCGCCGTTGACAAGCCTGCTTATCTTGTCCTCGATTCCGTCGGCGTCGATATCGAAGCTGAAGCTCTGGTCGGAGACCTCCCCGGGCACCGAATTCATGTTGATGACCAGCGGGTCGCAGTAGATGGGATCTCCGTAGCTGATATCCAGCCTGCTCTCCTCGAGGAAGGTCCTGCTCATGGAAACGCTCAGGCCAAACTCTATCTCCCGGCCATCCTCGGTCACTACCTTGCCCTTTGCCTCATAGGAGGTGCTTTCGCTCTCATAGTGCAGGTGATACTCGCTGTAATCCCCTCCCGAATAGACATTTATACCCTGACCCGGGGTCACCAGCCCGTTTAAGGAGCTGTCGGCTCCCTGCCCCAGAAGGTCCCTTTTATCCAGCCCAAAAAAGAGCATGATAAGGTAGTTGATGCAGGCAGCCTTGAATTTCATAAAGCTTTCAGTGGGCGAATTTACCCGCTCAATTGCCCTGGTTTTCATGGCCTCGTAGGTATCCCGCAAATTATTGAGAGACTCCTCAAAGCCATCGTTCGATTCCTTCTTCTTTTCCGTCTCCTTTCCATCCTTATAGTTTTCGTTTTCCTCGAGATACATTGATAATCCCGTGAACTTACCCGTGAGGTAAGAAGCTCCCCAATCGCGTTGGGAATACGTATCCGTACGTAGCTCGGCGTAATGCCTGGCGGACTCCATTCCTATTGTTGATGATTCAATCTTAATAGTGATTTCCCCCTTTTCTTTTGGCGGCTGTATTTGGTTAACATAATTCTAGCTATGGCTTGAGTTTGAACTCGTTTTTCGAGTTTACATAACTAAATTTATTGTCAACTTTTTCAGTCACCCTGAATTAGGGCTGCAAACGGAACAGATCACAAAATTGCGCTGGGAGCGCTTCAACGGTGGTATCCTTACCGCCAAAAGCACTCCCTGCTGATTATTATATCGACAACTTTAAAAAATAATTAAGTCTCTACGCAGTTTTTATTATTCACTGCCTGACCGTTACGGCGCAGGAGCTGGTGGCGCCGCCGGCGGTGGTGGAGATGACCGCCGTACCGGGAGCAACTCCGGTGACATAGCCACTCGCATCTACCCTGGCTACGCTCGTGTCGCTGGAGCTCCAGCTGATCTGATAGATGCTAAGCTTCGTATTTTT
>JAFTEI010000095.1 GCA_017453965.1 Lachnospiraceae bacterium | reverse complement strand
GGACAACGACTATGCCATGAGCGGCTCCGTCACGGGTCACCATCAGCTGACGGCCGGCTATGCCTTTAAGTGGCAGGACACTAGCGCCGATACGAAGCTTAAATATATAGAGTGGTCCTGCGCGGTTTCGACGATAACGCCGGTGGCTGTCTTCGAAAGCGTCGAACTGGAGGGGACGAAGGTCTCCAGAGCGAGTCTTTGTAACCTGTCGGAGCTGAAAAGGCTGGGAATCGGCGGACCGGGGAGCATAGTCACCTGTATTAAGAGCAACAAGATCATTCCGAAGATAATAGGAGTTAAGGAAAAGAAGGGTTACTACGACATTCCGGAAAATTGTCCGGTGTGCCTGGCTCCTACGGAGATACGGCTTTCGGAGCGAAGCGGCGTACAGACCCTGCACTGTACCAACCCCGCCTGTCCGGCCAAGCATTTAAAGAGGTTTACCCGCTTTGTCAGCAAGAGCGGTATGAATATAGACGGGCTCTCCATAAGGACGATGCTGGACTTCATGAACGCCGGATATATAAAGCTGTTCGCGGATATTTATTCACTTCCCGGACATTTCGACGAGATACGTACAATGGAGGGCTACGGGGACAAGTCCTGCGAGAACATGGGCAGAGCCATAGAGAGATCCAGAAGCGTGCAGGCCGTAAACCTCCTGTACGCGCTGTGTATCCCGATGATAGGCCTCGATGCGGCGAAGAATATCATTAATTCCGTAGGCTTCGAGGATTTCCTGGAAAGGATGAGGGAGGGTACGGGCTTTGAGGATATCGAGGGGATAGGTCCGGAAAAGTCGGCCTCCATACTGCAGTGGTACGAGGATGAGAGGAATGTGGCCGAGCTCGCGAACCTTTTGCCGATGCTGGATGTGACCGGCGGAGAGCCCCTGGACAGGGACGAGTCGGGACAGCCCCTTAAAGGGCTTACCTTTGTCATAACCGGGGCGGTGCACACCTTTAAGAACAGGGATGAATTCAAGGCCTATGTAGAGGAGAGGGGCGGCAGTGTCACCGGCTCCGTATCCAAAAAGACGAACTATCTCGTAAATAACGACACGGCCTCGGCCTCCGCAAAGAACGTCAAGGCGAAGGAGCTTGGGATACCGGTCATTTCCGAGGATGAGTTTATAGAAAAATTCGGAAAATAAAAATCAGGAGTAATAATCATGCCTATAAAGGTACAGAGCGACCTCCCCGCCAAGGAGACGCTGGAGAGAGAAAATATATTTGTAATGGACGAGCTTCGGTCGATACACCAGGATATTCGTCCGCTGAAGATATGCATTTTAAATCTGATGCCCTTAAAACAGGATACGGAACTGCAGCTTTTGAGGGCGCTTTCCAATACGCCGCTGCAGATCGACATCACCTTCCTCATGGTTAAGAGCCATGAATCGAAGAATGTCTCCGCCAACCACCTGAATCAGTTTTACAAGGTCTGGGACGAGGTAAAGGAACGCCGCTTTGACGGAATGATAATAACCGGGGCGCCGGTGGAGCTGATGGAATTTGAAGAGGTGGACTACTGGGATGAGCTATGCAATATATTCAAGTGGTCCAAGGACCATGTGACCAGTGTGCTGCATATCTGCTGGGGAGCCCAGGCGGGGCTCTACTATCACTATGGCATAGGAAAGATAAAGCTGCCGAAGAAGCTCTCCGGCATCTATGAAAACCGGGTCATGAACAGGAAGATACCGCTGGTAAGGGGCTTTGACGACGTCTTTTTAGCACCCCACAGCAGATATACCGGAGTTTCCCCGGAGGATGTCTATGGAAACAGTGAGCTGATGGTGCTGGCGGAATCGGAGGAGGCAGGTATCTATATATGTACGGCTAATTCGGGCTCGATGGTTTTCGTAATGGGGCATCCCGAATACGACAGGATGACTCTGGACAAGGAGTACAACAGGGACCTGGGGAAGGGCATAGATCCGGAGATACCGAAAAATTATTATCCCGGAGACGACCCGTCCAAGAGGCCGCTGCTCTCGTGGAGGTCCCACTGCAATATTTTATACACCAACTGGCTCAATTACTATGTATATCAGGCCACGCCCTATGATATAGACAATCCCGAGAACAGGCCGTTGTTCCTTTATTGAAAATGGCTGTTAATTAAATCCTGGTGAATGCCGAATCATATCATTGTATTAAAATGTTACATATGTTAATATTGTCTTAATTATTTTTTAACAAATATGGAGGGTATTTAAAATGAGGAAGTATATTGCGGAGTTCATAGGAACCCTTGTGCTCACACTTTTTGGCTGTGGAGCTGCCGCAATGACAGAGGGAGTTGAAGGGGTACTTGGAATTTTGGGAATCGCGTTTGCATTCGGCCTGGCTTTTATCGCAATGGCATACACCATCGGCGATGTGTCCGGCTGCCATATAAATCCTGCGGTCTCCCTTGCAATGTTTTTGGACGGAAGGATGTCACTGGGAGATTTTCTCTTTTATCTTCTGGCACAGTTCCTGGGAGGCTTCGCCGGAGCGGGTATCCTGTACATAATCCTTATCTGCAGCGAGCTGGACGCGGAGGTGCTCGGAGCCAACGGCTACGGAGACCTGTCCTATGCGGGCATAAACCTGGGCGGGGCCATAGCGGTCGAGTTTATTCTGACACTTATCTTCGTGCTCGTCGTCCTGTCTGTGACAGCGAGATATGAATATATCAGGCAGTCGGGGCTTATAATCGGCTTTGCGCTGGTGCTGGTACACATTTTCGGCCTTCCGCTTACAGGCACAGGCATCAACCCTGCCCGTTCTCTGGGACCTGCCGTATTCACAGGGGCGGATGCCCTTATCCAGGTCTGGGTATTCATCGTAGCACCCTTACTTGGAGCGGTTGCCGCAGCCTTCCTCTATAGAGGAGTTATCAGGGAGAGGAACGAGGAAGGAGAGATGTACTATGACGAGGAAGAGGCAGAGTCTGTCGAGGATATGGAAGAGATGGCAGCGGAAGAGATAGAGGAAGCCGAAGAAGAGGCAGAGGTCGAAGAGGAACTCGAGGAGGAAGAAGAGGAGCTCATAGAGGAAGAGTTGGACGAACTCGAGGATGAAGACGAACGTAAGAATTGACTTTACCGGGCTGTACAGCCTGGCGGATCCCTTTGACGGGGAGGAGCAGGGCATCGTGGACTGTACTTCCCTTCCGGGGTGCTCCATGTACGTGGATGCCGGGGCCGAGGAGGAGCTTCGCTGCAAACTTGGGACAGTAGCAGTCAGGGGTATACATTTTTTGGATAACGGAAACTATCACTATGTGACACGGTTCTTTCTGGAAAGGATCGTGTCTCCTTTTTCTCTGCTGGTCTTTGACAACCATACAGACGATCAGGAGCCGGCCTTTGAGGGTCTGAGGTCATGCGGCTCCTGGATAAGGGATGCGAGGGCCGATCTTAAGACCCTGCAGGAGGTCATGCTGGTGCAGGGGCGGGATAGGATAAGCGGACAGCTAAGCGAGGGGGCGAAGGTCTACGTCTCTATAGACCTGGATGTATTGTCTGAAAGCGAATTGAAGGTCAACTGGGATCAGGGGGAACTGCTTTTAAGCGAGCTTGTCACAATGCTTAAGGACCTGTTGCGGGGGCATGAGATACTCGGAGTCGATATCTGCGGCGGGTGTCTGCCCGAGGAGGACAGGCTCTTAAATGACAATAAAAGAGTATTTAACGAATTATATAAGGTTATTGATAATGAGATTCTCGGGGAAGGCCAGCTCCTTTAGAAGCTCGTCGCAGCAGGGAGTGTTTCCGATATTCTTCCTGCCGTGGGAATCGGAGCTCACAAGTATCGGATAGGAATATTTAAGGCAGTATTTGAGCATTTCCCGGGCATTTTTCAGGCCGCCCTTTCTGTAGGAGCCCGGAGCGAGAGAGACCTCGTTCAGCTCGGGTACACATTCGTTTTCCATACATTTGAGGATGAAGACCTCGTAATTTACCGGGTAGCGTTCGTCGTCGGGATGGCCTATGAACTTGACGTAGGGGTTTTTCATGGCTCCCTCGTAGGCACGCAGGGCATCAGCCTCGCAGAGGGACCGGATATTCTGGGGATGGATGCTGGCTATCACATAGTCGAGGCGGGACAGGACGTGGTCTGGCAGATCAAGGCTGCCGTTTACATCCAGGATATTGCACTCGGCGCCGTAGCGTATTATCAGAGACCCCTTGCTGCGCGGAAGCTGCTTTAAGCCCATGAAATACGAAAGGGACGCAGAGCCCAGGGTCCTGGGTCCGTGTTCGGAGACCCCGAGTATCTTAAGACCGCGGGAGACCGCCTCATCGGCCATATCCATGAGCCTGTCGGTGGTACCGTGTCCGCTTGCGATTGAATGTGTGTGAATATCTACCTTCAGCATACTTACATTATAAATCTGATTCACAGAAAGTCAACAAAAAACCACACAAAGCAACGAAATATATCGTTGACAATCCACACAATTTAACTTAGAATATAACGGAAAACCACAAATGTATCTTGCCTGTTTTTTATGCAGGCGACAGTGAAGAATAGATATTTTTTTTAGGAGGAAAGTATGGCCGGAAGATTTAATTCAACACCCACAAATAAGTCGGACAGGATCACGAGACTGGTTGAAAACCTTTATCGCAAGATGCCCGAAATAGAGGCGGCAAGGGCGGTGCTTATCACAGAATCCTATAAACAGACGGAAAATGAGCCGATTGTCATGAGGAGAGCCCATGCCTTTGAACACATTTTAAAGAACATACCCATAATCATAAGGGACGAGGAGCTTATCGTCGGCTCCACGACAATAGCCCCCAGAGGCTGCCAGACCTATCCCGAGTTTTCATATGAATGGCTGGAGCCCGAGTTCGATACCGTAGCCACCAGAGAGGCGGACCCCTTCTATATCTCCGAGGAGACGAAGAAGACACTTCTTAAGGTGCATCCCTACTGGAAGGGCAGGACGAATTCCGACCTGGCTTTAAGCTATATGTCGCCAGAGACCAAAAAGGCCATAGAGCACAACGTATTTACGCCCGGAAACTATTTCTACAACGGCGTCGGCCATCTGACTGTCCATTACGACAAGGTCCTGAATATGGGCTTTGAGGGGATAATAAAGGAAATTGACGAAAGACTCGAAAAATGCAGGCCCGGAGACCAGTACTATGCGCGCAAGCACACCCTTCTCGAGGCCATGAAGATAAGCTGTCTCGCAGTCATCGGCTATGCGGAGCGCTACAGCGCCCTTGCAGAGAAGATGGCCAGGGAGACCAACGACGCTAAGCGCAAGGACGAGCTCTTACAGATCGCAAATAACTGCAGGAACGTACCGCGCCGCGGGGCCAGGAGCTTCTATGAGGCCTGCCAGAGCTTCTGGTTCGTTCAGCAGCTCATACAGCTCGAATCCAGCGGACATTCCATCTCGCCGGGCCGTTTCGACCAGTATATGTATCCTTTCTACAAGGCAGATATGGATGCCGGAAGGATATCCCGGGATCAGGCTCAGGAGTATATAGATTGTATATGGGTCAAGCTGAATGATTTGAATAAATGCAGAGACGCGGAGAGTGCAAAGGGCTTCGCAGGCTACAGCCTCTTCCAGAATCTTATCGTGGGCGGGCAGACCGCGGACGGTAAGGACGCGACCAACGACCTTTCCTTTATGTGTATATGGGCGTCCCACCACGTATTTCTTCCGATGCCCTCACTGTCCATAAGGGTCTGGAACCTTTCGCCCCAGGAGCTGCTGGTGGAGGCGGCCAGGCTTACGAGGACAGGTATAGGTCTTCCCGCGTACTACAACGACGAGGTTATCATTCCTTCCATGATGAACCGCGGCATAACCCTGGAGGATGCCCGGGATTACGGCATAATCGGCTGCGTTGAGCCGGCCAAGATGGGTAAGGAAATGGGCTGGCACGATGCCGCCTTCTTCAATATGCTGCGCCCGCTGGAATTTGTATTCTCAAACGGAATGGACAAGGGAGAGCAGGTCTCCATCCGTACCGGAGAGCTGGAGGACTTCAAGACCTTCGAGGACTTCTGGAATGCATATAAGAAACAGATGGAGTACCAGATATCCCTGCTGGTAAATGCAGACAACGCCATTGACCAGGCCCACGCCGAGAGGGTTCCCCTTCCCTGG
>JAFTEI010000010.1 GCA_017453965.1 Lachnospiraceae bacterium | reverse complement strand
GGTACCGTCAATAATCCTTCGCAAATTCAGTTTTGAATATATGCTGCGGCGGCTCCAGCAGACCTCCGGGACATTGAGCTGGCTGAGCGCCTGCTAAACACGCAGCCGTCGGCAAATCCGGACAGTCTTGCTGTGATCGCTGCAGCACAAAATGAACCTTGAAAACCGAATATTGAATTGAGTTATGGTTAATCTATGATCTCACCGTCTTCGGTGACCATCATCTGGATCAGGTGTGCCATGTTCAGGTAGCGTTTCGTGCCCCAGTCATGGCTTGCCACATGTCTCAGCCTTGCGCATACGAGCATTAGCGCGGATTCCCCGTCGGGGAATGTCCCGACGACTTTTGTCCGCCGCTTTATCTCACGATTGAGGCGTTCGAGCGTATTGTTCGTCCGGATACGAAGCCAGTGTTCCGAAGGAAAGCTCATGTAAGTCAAAGTCTCATGGATAGATTCCTCGACCTTCTTTGCTGCTTTTGTCAGCTTCATGCTTTGAAGTTTCTCAGCAACGCTCCTGGCTTTCTCCACAGCGGCCTGAGTGTCTTCCTGAGCATGGATGGCCTTGAGCATCTTCACGACTTCTCTGACCTTACTGCGCGGAACTATGGACATTATATTACGGTAAAAGTGCACGATGCAGCGCTGGTATTTGGCGTTTGGGAACACCTGAGCGATCGCCTCAGTCATCCCAAGCGCTTTGTCCCCGATGATGAGCTTCACGCCGCTTAGCCCGCGCTCCTTCAGCCATACGAAGAAGTTCTTCCAGCTTTCCAGGTCCTCTTTGAGGCCTTCCGCGGCCCCCAGGATCTCACGGTAACCGTCACTGCTGACGCCAACTGCAACAAGGACTGAAACATTCTCGTATTCCTGACCCCAGCAACGCTTGAGGTATATACCGTCAACGTAAACGTATGGGTACACATCCTTGATAGGACGGTTGCGCCATTCCTCGATGTTGCCATAGACTTTCTTATTGAGATTGCTGATGGTCCCCGGCGATACTTTCGTGCCCCACAAGGCCTCTGAGATGTCCTCTATGCGGCGAACGGACACTCCGGCCAGATACATCTCGATGAGTGCTTCTTCGACGCTTGTTTCTCGCCTTTTGTAGCGCTCGATGATCGATGTCTCGAAGGTGATCCCTTTGAGCTTTGGCATGCGGAGTTTTACTTCACCGGCAGAGGTCATGAGGTTGCGTTCGTAATGACCTGCGCGGTAACCCTGACGCTGCTCGTCGCGGGCGTATCGCTCAGCGTTCACGAGCTGGTCTGCCTCGGCATCGAGCATCTCGTTGAGGGTCTCTTCGATGGTTTTCTTTACGAGCTTTTGTATTTCGGTATGGATAACTCCTTCATTAAGCTGTAAAATGTTGTCGGACATAGTTTCTGGCCTCCTATTGAATTAAGCTTGGTAACTCAATTCTAATATTCGGTCGGATCTATGTCCACTTTTAGAAAGTGCGCAAAATATTATACGTTATCGAAAACAGAATCATATCGTTTTCCTTTTCCAAAATATAGCTTTGGGCATCAGTATCATTGTTCAAAGTCAGAATTCCATCAATAATCTCATATGTACCATTCTCGACACATATTTCATCGCTAAACGTCCTGTGAGAAATATACTGATGCCTATAGTTCCCATCTTTATTAAATACGTAACTATTCTTTTCATCCCCAAAAAGACCTTCAATCTGATCACTTTCATATTTTTTTATGTCAGCAGTTTGAGGGGCATTGGATACTCTCTCGTAAACACTTCCATACGTTTCCCCACTTGGATAAATCATAAGAGTATCTTTATCCAGTTTATAGGTATAGCCTTGTGAAATCCCGTCTTTAACAATATCAAGACTTCCATCCTCTCCAATATGGTAAGTCCCAATAACTACCCCTGTTTCATAATCATTTCTGAATGAACCATCTTTTGCGAAAGAATAGATCTCATGTGTACCGACAATATTCGTACCCTCAAATACCCCTTCGAGCCGTGAAGAGCCTAATCCACATGAACAGAGTACAAGTATTGAAAACAACACGATTATCAAGACAATAGCGTTCTTTTTCATTTTACCCTCACTTTCACCTAGATTTGAAACAGATAAGAAGTTATCAACTCAATTGAGTTAATTTTAACTCATTTGAGTTAACAAGTTCAAGCCTTTTGATTGTATTCTCTAGAAAAGTAATTGTTTATTCTAAATGCAATTATCGGGAGACAGTCTTTGACTATAGGAGAAGCCACGAGAAAGAGAATACTTGAGCTTTGTTCCGAGAGGGAGATCTCCATCAACAAGCTCTGCATCATGAGCGGAGTTACACAGTCAACGGTCAACAACCTTATCAGCGGAAGAAACAACAGCACTACGATCTCAACTATCAAAAAGCTTTGCGACGGCCTGGGGATCACGATCCAGGGCTTCTTTGATTCCGAACTGTTCTGCGATCTGGACCAGGAGGTCTTTTAACTGGCACTGATCAGCAGCGCACTTTTCCCATTGTCTATGCAGTATTCACACGCTTATTAACCGAAATATTTTCAGCAATATTTTAAGTAAAATATCTTGAATTTTCTTGCATCATTTCTGCAGTTTTGGTAAAATATGATCAAAATGGAGGTCACCTATGGCAAGCATAAAACCAGTGTCAGATCTCAGAAACTATAACACCGTCCTCGAGGATGTTTCCGCCGGGTCTCCGGTATATCTTACCGTCAACGGCAGGGGCAGATACACCATCCGCGATATCGCTGACGACGATGAATTTGAAAAGGCCAAAGCAATGCTCAGGCTCATGTGCGAGCTGAATTCCGGCAGGCGCGAAGGCGAGGAGCAGGGTTATATGGTGGCTGAAGACGTCATCGAATATCTCAGCAGCAAAAGAAAATGAAGTACCCGATCATGTACTCTCCCGCCGCAGTCCGCGACCTTGACAGAACATGGTCCGAAGTGTTCGATGCGTCGAAAAGCATCGACATCGCAGACCGGTATGTGGAGGAGCTTATGGAGGCGGTAAAAAAGAAAGAGGAATTCCCGGCCAGCGGTTCTCCCCTTTACTACGAAGATCTTTTCACCGGCTACTATTTTGTCATCTTCAAAGCGTATATCGCGTTTTACAGGATAGAAAGCGGCAAGGTCCTTGTAGACAGGGTCTTATACGGCAAAAGCGAATATCTGAGAAAACTTGACCTGGAATAAATGGTCCCCCTGCGCATCCCTCCCCTCGTACGCTGCACCTTCGCACATCCCATTTATTTTGACTGAACACCCCCTCCATGCTAAAATATATGTGGAGGAAAGTGCGGCCTGCGTTTAGTTTCGGGTCCGGCCATGAATGACTTACTGCCGGAAGGCCGTGCGAGATCGCCATGGACAGCGTAAAAGGAACCGAT
>JAFTEI010000094.1 GCA_017453965.1 Lachnospiraceae bacterium | reverse complement strand
GGGACCTGGGAAGTCTGCTGCACGAGATCCTGAGTATTATTTCCGGGATATTGAAGGATAGGGGAGAAAGCTTTGCCACCCTTGAGGAGGACGGGGTGCAGGCAGTGATAGATGAGGCCACGGAGAGGTTTTTAAGCGTAAATGAGGCGGCAGCCTTAAGGGGGTCCAGCAGGAACAGGTATTTCATAGAGAGAATGAAGAGGATAATGAGGCGTACCTTAAAGACCCTTAAAATGCAGCAAAAAAGCGGGGGATACAGGCCGGACCTATTTGAACAGCCCTTCAGGATAGGAAATATCACCGGAAGGATAGACAGGGTGGACATTTCGGAGACGGCGGAGGCCGTGTACGTCTCCGTCATTGACTATAAGTCGGGAAATAAGAGCTTCGACCTGAACCGCGTATATTACGGCCTCGATATGCAGCTCTTCCTGTATCTCTACGGAGCCATGGGCCTGGAAAGGGACAGGCACGCGGATAAGGAGATAAAGCCCGGGGGCATCTTCTATTATCACATCGACGACCCGGTGGTGGGAGAAGAGGACCTGGGGGCTGCGGCTCAAAGCGATGAAGCGGTGGAGGCCGCCATCAACTCCAAATTGAAGCTGAGAGGGGTCTTAAATGCGGAGCCGGAGGTGGCAAAGCTCTTTGATGAGGCCCTGGCACCGAAGGTAAATTCAAAGGTCGTGCCGGTGGGTATCCTCTCAAACGGGGATTTTTCGAAATCCTCATCCGTGCTTTCTGAGGAAGAATTACTTAAATTTGTCGAACATATCAGGAAAATTTCAGACGATAGTGAGGAGCGTATATATAGCGGAGAGATTGGAAGAAACCCCTATATATATGAAGGAAAGACCCCCTGTGACTACTGCGTGTATTCGGATATGTGCGATGAAAAAGACAGGCGTGAGAAGACCGGGCAGAGACGTTTAAAGAAAATTTATTAAAAAAATCGGGCGTAATTTTTTACAAATGCTATGGCAATAGAATTCAGCGAAGAGCAAAAAAGAGTTATAGATGAACGCGGGAAAAATATCCTTGTATCCGCCGCTGCAGGTTCCGGAAAGACGGCGGTGCTGGTGGAGCGCATCATAAGGAGGATACTCTCTGAGGAGGCTCCCGTGGATATAGACAGGCTGCTGGTCGTGACCTTTACGAATGCGGCCGCTGCCAGTATGCGGCAAAAGATCAGGGATGCCCTCGAGGCGAAATATGAGGAGGAGCCGGAAAACGAGAATATCATAAGGCAGAGAACTCTTATAAATATGGCGCATATCACCACGATACACAGCTTCTGCCTGTCGGTCATACGGGACAATTTCAACAGGATAGGGCTCGAGCCGGATTTCAGGATAGGGGATGAGGGCGAGCTGGCCCTTATGAAGGAGGATGCGCTGGAGGCTGTTATGGACAGGGCCTATGAGGAGGCCGAGCCGGGCTTTACGGACTTTCTTTCGGCTTATTCGCTAAAGAGGGATGACAGCGATGTGAAGGAGGCTGTGCTCTCTTTATATGAATTTTCCAGGGGTAAGGCCGACAGCAGGGAATGGCTTTCAGGGCTGGCTGACAGCTATGAGACAGAGGAGGGGGGAATAGATGCCCTGCCGCTGTACGGAGAGCTCCTGGCGGCTGTGAAGAGCGGCCTGACACTCTGCGCGGCCTATCTCAGGGAGGCGCTTAAAATATCTGAAGGAAGCGGAGGCCCCTACTTTTATGCTCCGACCATCGAGGCGGAGGTTACACAGCTGGAAGGTATCTGTGGCCTCGAAGACTTTGAGGATATCAGAGAGGCGCTGACCTCCTTTGCCTTCGGAAAGCTGAGCTCCAAGAAGGATGAGAGCGTGGAGCAGGCTTTGAGGGAGGAGGCCAGGTCATACAGGGAGGCGGCTAAAAAGGAGACGGATAAGCTTAAGACCCGGTTTTTCATGCATTCCTGGAAGAAGGAGAGGGAGAACTTCGGGAGGGCGCACGAAGCTGTTTTGCAGCTTTCCTCGCTTGCGCTTAAGTTTGACAGTGAATTTTCCGAACGGAAAAAGGAGAAGAATATCATTGATTTTTCGGATATAGAGCACTATGCGCTAAAGATAATGCGCGAAGGGGCGGCGGAGGAATATAGGGCTCATTTCGAGGAGATAATGACAGATGAATACCAGGATTCCAATGCCGTGCAGGAGGAGATACTGACCTCCATAGCCCGGGAGAACAATTATTTCTGCGTAGGAGACGTCAAGCAGAGCATATACCGTTTCAGACTCGCCGAGCCCTCCATATTCATGGCGCGCTACGACAGCTATGCAAATGACGAAAAGAGCGTAAGGATCGACTTAAAGCAGAATTTCCGTTCCAGGGAAAGCGTGCTGGCTGCGGTCAACCAGGTCTTTGAGCCCCTGATGAGCAGGGAGCTGGGAGGAGTGGACTATAACGGAGAGCACAGGCTAAATCCCGGGGCTGTTTTTAAGGATAACGGCAGCGGGAACGAGTGCGAATTTTACTATATAGAGGGGGACCCCGAAAAGGAGCTCAGCAGGGAAGAGACGGAGGCCTACTGGGCAGCGGGGAAGATAAGGGAGCTGGTAGGCAGCTTTCAGGTCAATGACGAGGGCGGGCTCAGGCCGTGCCGGTACGGAGATATCGCAATTCTCATGCGTGCACTGTCAGGCCGTTCTGAGGTCTTTGAAAAAGTGCTTACAGACTGCGGAATACCCGTGTTTACCGCCAGCTCCGGCGGTTATTTTCAAAACGATGTTATCAGGAAGATAACGGATCTTATAAGCGTAACGGACAATCCGAGACAGGATATCCCCCTGGCGGCTGTTCTGGAAAGTCCCTTCGGGGGCTTCAGCGATGCCGAGCTGGCCGCGGTCAGGGCCTTTAAGGGGGACGGCCTTCTGATCGACGCCCTGAGGGCGGTGGAGGAGAAGGGCGAGGGGGTGGACGCTAAGATACGCGAGAAGGCTTCTACGATATTATGTAAACTTAAGAAATACAGAGACCTCTCGGCCTATATACCGATTCACGACCTGATAGACCTGATTATCCGGGACAACGACTACGAGACCTATGCCAGAGCCAGGGGCGGCGCTTCGGAGGCGAATCTTAAGCTGCTGCTGAAGAAGGCGGCCGATTTCGAGGCTACGAGCTACCACGGCCTCTTTCATTTTGTCAGATATCTGGAGAAGCTGAAAAAATACGAGACAGAGGCGGCGCCGCTTTCGGAGGGGGCGGACTGCGTGCAGCTCATGAGCATTCACAAGTCGAAGGGGCTGGAGTTTCCGGTGGTACTTCTGACCGGCTGCGAGAAGCAGTTTAATATGCAGGATACGAGGGGAACGCTTATCATCGACTCCGGACTCGGCGTGGGAATTGACGCCATCGATCCGGAGAGGCATCTTAAGTCCTCCACGATAATTAAAAACCTCATTGCGGGAAAGCTGGTGAACGAAAGCAAGGGCGAGGAGATGAGGGTATTTTACGTCGCAATGACCAGAGCTAAGGAAAAGCTTATCATGAGCGGCGTCTTTGACGTGCCGGAGGAGGCGCACAGCAGGAGGATAGTCAGCCCCGGGCTGGCCGGCTCTTATGCCGACTATATTAAATACAGCCTTGAGCAGGCAGTCCAGGACGGTAAGGTGTTAAAGATAGAGGAAAAGGAGGCAGACTTTGAGGCTGTCGTAAGGCTTGCAACGCAAGCTGCCGCCGCCAGGGAAATGGAGGCCGGGGAGCTGGCGCAGGCGGCTCAGCCGCAGAAGACTGACCGGAGCCTGGAGGACTACAGGCTTAAGATAGGCTTTAGGGACGACCACGAGCTCATCAATTCCATACCTATGAAGGCTGCTGTTACCAGGCTTAAGGAGCATTTTAACGAGGCTGAGGAGGGCGAGATAAGGGTCCTGACCGACGAGGAGGAGAACAAGGACGCTAAGAGAACAGGCCGGGCTCAGGCCGGTAAGCAGCAGGAGAACCGGGCAGCCAGGAGGGGTACTGCCTATCATAAGGCCCTCGAAATGGTTGACATAACTAAAATAACAGATCTGGCTGCCGCGAAGGAATATCTGAACAGCCTTGCAGAATCGGGGCGGCTGTCACGCGAGGACTCGGGATTGGTGGACAGCAGGGATATATTCAGCTTTTCTCGCTCCGCCGTAGCCGGGAGGATGAAGAGGGCCGGAGACAGGCAGGAGCTTTTCCGGGAGCAGCCCTTTATCTTTTTATGCCCGGCAGACGAGGTGGACAAGACCTTTCCGAGGGAGGAGCAGGTTCTCATACAGGGGATAATCGACGCCTTCTTTTTAGAAGAGGGGGAGATCGTCATAGTCGATTATAAGACGGACAGGGTAGGGAATGCGCAGGTGCTTAAGGACAGATACACCGGGCAGCTGGAGCTCTATGCGAAGGCACTCAGGCAGATCACGGGAATAGAGGTGAAACAGAAGCTCATATATTCGGTGGCCCTGCATGAGGAGATTGAGCTATAGAATGTAATTGTGCATAAAATTGAGGTGTATTTTTTTGTGTGACAAAGGGGCGCATTAGTGGTAGAATTGAATCCCCATAGAGGGCTTGCCGTCGGTTGGATCTTTGACGGCGGGCAGGTTTTAAGCCTCTTAAGGGATCACGGAGGAACGGATAGATGAAAAAGGTTTTAAAGCTTGTATTTTGTATGGCGGTATTGACCGTATTTTTTGCGGTCAATGCCTTTGGAGCCGAATTCTTTGTCATACCCAGCGCAGGGGCAGAGACGGTATTGAGGGAGATACCTACCACCTTTGTCTACAATGCTGACTGGCAGAGTCTTCTGGAAACGCTGAGCGGGTCTGTTACGGCGGCGGATGCGGTGGAGACTGTTCCCGAAACTGCCGGAGAGACTGCCACGGAAGCTGCGGCGGAAACAGCTGAGGCTGCCGGTAATGAGGCGGGGGCTTTGGAGGCAGCGGCGGCTGGTGAGGAAGCCGGAGCTGCGGATGCAGCCGCCGGGGAGACAACGGAAAATACGGAGGGCGCTGCCGTTGAAGCAGCAGTCGACGTGGCGCCGGTCGCCACTAATAACCGCGTGGTCTGCATAGACGCCGGGCACCAGTCCAAGGGAAACAGTGCGAAGGAGCCGATAGGTCCCGGAGCTTCGGAGACCAAGGCGAAGGTTGCGGGAGGTGCGACAGGAGCTGCTACAGGAGTACCGGAGTACCAGCTGACGCTGGATGTGGCTCTCAAGCTTCAAAGTGAGCTCCAGGCCAGAGGCTATACGGTCATAATGTGCCGCACGACCAACGATGTAAATATCAGTAATGCCGAGAGGGCTGAAATTGCCAATAGCGCCGGAGCAGGGGCATTTTTAAGGCTCCACGGGAACGGAGCCGGCTCGTCGGGAGTTTCCGGGGCGGAGACCCTTGCCCCCTCGACGTCCAATCCCTATTGCAGCGGGATAGCGGCCCAGAGCCAGGCGCTTTCCAAGGCTGTGCTGAATGGCCTTTGCGCAGCCACCGGAGCCAACAACAGGGGCGTTAAGATAGCCGACAATATGAGCGGTATCAACTGGAGCAGAGTTCCCGTCACGATAGTTGAGATGGGCTATATGTCCAATCCGACGGAAGATACACTAATGCAGGATCCTTCGTATCAGGCCAAGCTGGCAAAGGGTATGGCGGATGGAGTTGACGCATTCTTTGGGCTTTAAGCAGCTGCTTATAATGGTACCCTTGGGGATATGTGCATCCCTGGGTCTGAACTGCTTTATTTCCATACTCAGGCTTACCGAGCTTTTCCCTTCTTATACAGAGGAGGTGTATGAGGTCCTTTTTTCCAATACTCTTTCCGTAGGCTTAAGCATGTACGGCTTTGTTATACCTGGGATAGAGGAATTGCTTTTCAGGTGGATATTGTTTGATAAGCTTTCGGGATTTGTCCCCGTGAAAACCGCAGGAATCATATCTTCTGCGGTTTTCGGAATCTATCACAGAAATACGGTACAGTTCTTATACTCCTTTGTTTTCGGGCTCCTGCTCGCATACTGCTTCTGGCTGTTCAATTCCATACTGGCCTCGTGGCTGCTTCACGGAAGTGCAAACATATTTATATATCTGATAAGCTCTCTTGAAGCCTTTTCTTTTATGGGAAATGTCCTGTGGCAGGCCGCCGGTATGGTCGCAGGCTTTGCAGGGACATATATGATACTGAGGTTTTTGATGCGCTTTGAAAGGAGAAGGGTGGCTTTTTAAGGAGTGCGGATCAGATATTACCGGGGATAAAACCCCTTTAATGGAGGAAAAGTATCTATGGATGATCTATCACTGGAATACAGGGTTGAGAGGCAGAGGCGCGGTACGGATATGCTCATAAAGGCAGGGGTCATAGCCGCGGCCCTTGTATTCGTGATCATGGCATTTTTTGTAAACGCGCTGTTTTTGCTGCCTGCCATCGGCTGTATCGTGGCAGGAATTGTCTTCTTTCCGAGGCTGGACGTGGAATATGAGTATCTCTTTGTGGCCGGGGAGCTTTCCGTTGACTGCATCTATTCAAAAAAAAGCAGGAGAAATCTGGTGAACTATCCTTTAAGTGACGTTGAATTCCTGCTCCCGGAAAGCGAAGTAAAATTAAGCGGACAGGGCAAGGCTTCATACAGGAAGCTGGATCTTTCCTCCGGCAGAGAGGAGGCCGACAGATACATTCTGGCCTGCCCGTATATGGGGAATATGGATCACGCCCTTATAGAGCCGGGAGAAAAGATAATAAAAGCCATATATGACAGGTATCCGAAGTTGAGAATAAGGCAGAGTTTACATTGACACGAATGGCTTTTTTTGATACAGTTTACGAAACTGTACAATATGTTGTAGGTATTGCTTAAGGAAGCTACAGCTTGTTGACAATGATCATGAGCGGAGTAGCTATGAGCTGTAAATCAGATATTACTGGGGAGAACCCTAAATAGAGGAGAAAATTATGAGTCAGATTATCGGTGACGGTATTACCTTTGACGACGTCCTTCTGCAGCCGGCATATTCGAGCGTTACGCCAAATATGATCGATATTACCACCAATCTTACCAGGAGAATAAAACTCAATATTCCGATGATGAGTGCGGGAATGGACACCGTAACGGAGTATAACATGGCCATTGCCATGGCCAGACAGGGCGGGATAGGAATTATCCATAAAAATATGTCCATTGAGCAGCAGGCCGATGAGGTGGACAAGGTAAAGCGTTCCGAAAACGGAGTTATAACAGATCCGTTTTTCCTTTCACCCGAGCATACGTTAAAGGATGCCGAGGATCTGATGCATAAGTTCAGAATCTCTGGAGTTCCTGTCACAGAGGGCAGGAAGCTGGTCGGGATCATCACAAACAGAGATCTTAAATTCGAAGAAGACTATTCCAAAAAGATAAGAGAGTGTATGACTGGAGAGGGGCTGATCACCGCTCCCGAAGGAATTACGCTGGATGAGGCCAAGAAGATACTGGCGAAGGCCAGAAAGGAAAAGCTGCCGATAGTTGATTCGGAGGGCAATCTTAAGGGTCTCATTACCATAAAGGATATAGAAAAGCAGATCAAGTATCCCCTTTCGGCAAAGGACGATCAGGGAAGGCTGCTGTGCGGAGCGGCCATAGGTATCACAGCCAATTTCCTGGACAGGGTCGCAGCTCTGGTGGATGCCAAGGTGGACTGCATAGTAATAGACTCGGCTCACGG
>JAFTEI010000009.1 GCA_017453965.1 Lachnospiraceae bacterium | reverse complement strand
GGAGCCCCTATCACGGAGCGGTCTATGCCGTGACGGATTCGATAGCGAAGATAGTTGCCTCCGGCGGAAATATGGACAGGATACGCTTTACCTTCCAGGAGTATTTCAAGAGGATGACCGAGGATAAGAAGCGCTGGGGCGAGCCGATGAGCGCCCTCTTAGGAGCCTTTGAGGCCCAGATGAGCTACGGCCTGCCCTCGATCGGCGGAAAGGATTCGATGTCCGGGACCTTTGAGGATATAAATGTTCCGCCGACGCTGGTCTCCTTCGCCGTCGTTACAGCCTCTGAGAAAAACGTTATCACGCCGGAGCTCAAGAAGGCCGGGAATATCCTGGTCAAATTTACGATCGAGACCGACAGGTACGACCTTCCGGTTTATGATAAGGTCGCTGAGCTCTACAGGGGAGTAGAAAAGGCCATAGCGGAGGGGGCCATAGTTTCCGCCTATGCCCTGGATGAAAACGGCATAGCTCCCGGCATATCGAAGATGGCCTTCGGAAACCTAAAGGGAGTGCGGCTCGAGGACAGCCTCACCGCTGACGAGCTCTTCCTCTCCGAGACAGGAAATATCATAGCCGAGGTAGTTCCCTCGAAGCTTGATAATATAGAAGTGCCCTATACCAAAATCGGCGAGGTCACCGACACTGAGGCCTTTGAATACGGCAAGGTAAGGCTGGATATAAAGGAGGTCCTCGACGCTTATAATGGCACCCTCGAAGCTGTCTTCCCCACCATCGCGGTAAAGGGAGATGAAAAGATCGGGGCCAAAACCTATAAGGCGCCCAAAATCTATGTATGCAAACACAAGGTCGCAAAGCCCAACGTGTTTATCCCGGTATTCCCGGGTACGAACTGCGAATATGACTCGGCAAAGGCCTTTGAGGCAGCGGGAGCCGAGACTACAGTAAAGGTATTTAAAAACCTTTCGGCGGAGGACATAGTCCTTTCGGTAAAGGAATTTGCAGACGCAATAAGGCAGGCGCAGATCATAATGTTTCCCGGAGGCTTTTCAGCGGGAGACGAGCCCGACGGCTCGGCCAAATTCTTTGCCACTGCCTTTAGAAACGAAAAGATACGGGAGGCGGTGCTCGACCTCACGACAAAGCGGGACGGCCTCGTTCTGGGGATATGCAACGGCTTCCAGGCCCTGGTAAAGCTGGGGCTGCTGCCCTACGGAGAGATAATCGACGCCCAGAGAGAGGATTCCCCGACCCTTACCTTTAATACGATAGACAGGCATATCTCAAAGATGGCCTATATAAAGGTAGTGAGCGACCTCTCCCCCTGGCTTGCAAAGGCGGAAAACGGCGGGGTCTACACGAACCCTGTCTCCCACGGAGAGGGCCGCTTCGTCGCGAACGACGCCTGGCTCGACAAGCTCGAGAAAAACGGGCAGGTCGCTTTCAGGTACTGCGACCCCGAGGGCAATGTTTCCATGGACGAGTACTGGAACGTAAACGGCTCCTACAGGTCGATAGAGGGCATAAGCAGTGCGGACGGCAGGATATTGGGAAAGATGGCCCATTCCGAGAGGACGGGAGAGGGCGTTGCGATAAATATATACGGCGAGCAGGACCTAAAGCTGTTTGAGGCAGGAGTTGAGTACTTCAGATGAAAAAAGCATTTCTGATATTGGAAAACGGAACAGTATTTGAGGGGCGTGCGGAGAGCTCTGAGAGGGAGGTCATAAGCGAGATAGTCTTTAACACCTCGATGACCGGCTACCTCGAGGTGCTGACGGACCCGAGCTACGCCGGGCAGAGCGTCTGCATGACCTATCCCCTTATAGGAAACTACGGGGTGTGCCGGGAGGACAGCGAATCCGACGGGCCCCACGTGGATGCCTTTATAGTCAACGAGCTCTCGAGGCTCGACAGCAATTTCCGCTCCGGGGGGACGTTAAAGGACTATCTCAATGAATACGATATTCCCTGCATCTCCGGCGTGGATACGAGGAGGCTTACGAAGCTCTTACGCGAGAGCGGCACGATGAATGGGATGATAACCACGGCTGAGGACTATTCGCTGGAGGAGGTGATCCCCAGGCTCAAGGCATATAAGACCGGAAAGGTCGTGGAGAAGGTCACGACCTCGGGTATCTACGAGGTGGGCAGCGGGAGCCGGAAGATCGCCATTCTGGACGTGGGGATGAAAAAGGACATAGCCTTGAAGCTCGCGAAGAGGGGCTGCACCGTGAAGGTATATCCCGCTGCCACCCCCGCGGAGGTCATCCTCGCCGGCAGGCCCGACGGCATAATGATAAGCAACGGCCCCGGAGACCCCAAGGAGTGCACGGAGATAATAAAGGAGATAAGGAAGCTCTACGATACGGACATCCCGATCTTCGCTATCTGCCTGGGGCACCAGCTCATGGCCTTAAGTGTAGGCGGGGATACCCATAGATTGAAATACGGCCACAGGGGAGCCAACCATCCGGTCAGGGACCTGGAGACCGGGAGGGTCTATATTTCCTCACAGAACCACGGCTACGTCGTGGACGAGACGTCTATACCCCCTTCCATAGCCGTTCCGGCCTTTGTAAATGTAAATGACGGAACCAACGAGGGACTTAAATATACGGATAAAAATATCTTTACGGTGCAGTTCCACCCGGAAGCCTGCGCCGGTCCGCTGGATAGCGAATATCTGTTTGATCGTTTTATTTCCATGATAGAAAATTCAAGGATAGAGAATCCCGGGAAAGAAAATTTCAGGAAAGAAAATTCCAGAATAGAGGATTCCAGAATAGAAAATTCCAGGATAGAGCAGGAGAAGAATTGAGATGCCCAGAGACAACAGTATAAAAAAGGTCCTGGTCATAGGTTCGGGACCTATAGTCATAGGACAGGCAGCGGAATTTGATTATGCGGGGACCCAGGCCTGCAGGTCTTTAAAGGAGGAGGGGCTGGAGGTCGTCCTTGTGAATTCCAACCCCGCCACGATAATGACGGACGCGGACATAGCCGACAAGGTCTATATCGAGCCCCTGACCGTGAAGGTCTTAGAGCAGCTCATTTTAAAGGAGAAGCCGGACAGCCTCCTGCCGACCCTGGGAGGACAGGCAGGGCTGAACCTCGGTATGGAGCTTGCGGAGAGCGGCTTCCTGGAAAAAAATAACGTGCGGCTCATCGGAACCGGGGCCGCGACGATAAAAAAGGCGGAGGACAGGCTGGAATTCAAGGCCACGATGGAAAAGATCGGTGAGCCCGTGGCGCCCTCCCTGGTCGTGGAATCCGTCGAGGACGGAGTGGATTTCGCGAAAAAGATAGGCTATCCGGTTGTCCTAAGGCCCGCCTATACCCTGGGGGGCTCCGGCGGAGGCATAGCCGCCAACGAGAGGGACTTAAGGGAGATACTGGCAAACGGCCTGAGGCTTTCCCGGGTGGGACAGGTCCTCGTGGAGAGGTCGATCGCCGGCTGGAAGGAAATAGAGTACGAGGTCATAAGGGATTCAAAGGGCAACTGCATCACGGTCTGCAATATGGAGAACGTGGACCCGGTCGGAGTGCATACCGGCGATTCGATAGTTGTAGCTCCTTCCCAGACCCTTTCCGACAAGGAATATCAAATGCTGCGCTCCTCGGCGCTGAATATCATAAACGAGCTCGAGATCGAGGGGGGCTGCAACGTGCAGTTTGCCCTCCATCCCACGTCCTTTGAGTACTGCGTGATAGAGGTCAACCCCCGTGTGAGCCGCTCCTCGGCCCTCGCCAGCAAGGCCACGGGGTATCCGATAGCCAAGGTGGCGGCCAAGATAGCCTTGGGCTATACCTTAGATGAGATCAAAAACGCCATAACCGGCAAGACCTACGCGAGCTTCGAGCCGGCCCTCGACTACTGCGTGGTGAAGCTGCCGCGCCTCCCCTTCGATAAGTTCATAACAGCAAAGAGGACGCTTACTACGCAGATGAAGGCCACCGGAGAGGTCATGAGTATCTGTACCTCCTTCGAGGGGGCTCTGATGAAGGCCATAAGGTCCTTAGAGCAGCACGTGGACTGCCTCTTAAGCTACGATTTTTCCGACCTTACCGCCCAGCAGCTGATAAAGAGGCTCGGCGTCTCCGACGATGTAAGGCTCTTTTGTATAGCGGAGGCCCTGCGCCGGGGCGTAGACACCGCCATGATCCACGAGATCACAAAGTGGGACTTATGGTTTATAGACAAGATAGCGGTCATAACAGAGATGGAGAAGCGCTTAAGGAGCGAGCTCATAACTCCGGAGCTTTTGAGGGAGGCCAAGCGGCTGGAATTTCCCGATGAGGTCATCTCGAGGCTAAACGGTATGGCCGTAGAGGAGATAAAGGCGCAGAGGTCGGAGGAGGGCATTACCGCTTCCTTTAAGATGGTGGACACCTGTGCGGCCGAGTTCAAGGCTGCGACTCCCTACTTTTATTCGGCCTATGAGGGCGAGGACGAGTCGGGAGAGCTCGGAATTGGCGACAAAAAGAAAAAGATACTCGTACTGGGCTCCGGCCCGATAAGGATAGGACAGGGAATCGAGTTCGACTACTGCTCGGTACACGCGACCTGGGCCTTTTCCGCGGCGGGCTACGAGACGATAATAATAAACAATAACCCGGAGACTGTGTCTACGGACTTCGATATTGCCGACAAGCTCTACTTCGAGCCCCTGACCCCGGAGGATGTCGAAAATGTCGTAAACATCGAAAAGCCGGACGGGGCCGTAGTGCAGTTTGGAGGCCAGACCGCGATAAAGCTGACCGAGGCCCTTATGAAGATGGGTGTTCCGATTTTGGGAACCTCCGCCGAAAACGTGGACAAGGCCGAGGACAGGGAGCTCTTCGACGAGGTCCTCGCCGAAACGGGGATAAGGAGGCCCGCGGGTCACACCGTCTTTACCGAAAAGGAGGCCATAGAGGCCGCGAACGAGCTCGGCTACCCGGTGCTGGTGCGCCCCTCCTATGTGCTGGGCGGCCAGGGCATGAGGATAGCCTTTAACGACGAGGAGATAAGCGAGTTTATCGGGATAATCAACCGGATAGCCCAGGACCATCCGATACTCGTAGACAAGTACATGAT
>JAFTEI010000008.1 GCA_017453965.1 Lachnospiraceae bacterium | reverse complement strand
TATCGAGGCGGCAGCTGAGAGAAAGATTCCTTTTTTGGGCATATGTCTGGGCCTGCAGCTTTTATTTGAAGAGAGCGAGGAGAGTCCCGGTATAAAAGGGCTAGGCCTCCTCAAGGGCAGGATCAGGCGCATACCTGAAGGCGACGGCCTCAAAGTCCCCAATATTGGCTGGAATTCCCTCGAGGTGGTGAGGCCCGGCAGGCTTTTGGAGGGAATTGGAAAGACGCCCTTTGTCTATTTCGTCCATTCCTTTTATCTGGATGCGCAGGATAAGGATATAGTGACGTCAGTGATCGACTACGGGGTCCGGGTAGAGGCTTCGGTGGAGAAGGACAATATATTTGCAGTGCAGTTTCATCCCGAAAAGAGCTCTGAAACGGGACTTAAGATATTGTCGGATTTTTTAAGGTTGTAGCGGAGCGAAGTAGCTATGAAACTGTAAATCAGATATTACTGGGGTTAAAACCCCCTTTAATAGAGGAGCGGAATGTATACTAAGAGGATAATCCCCTGTCTGGATGTAAAGGACGGAAGAGTTGTCAAGGGAGTTAACTTCGTAAATTTGAAGGATGCGGGGGACCCGGTGGAGGTCGCCAGGGTCTATGATAAGGAGGGAGCGGATGAACTGGTGTTTCTCGATATCACTGCCTCCTCGGATCACAGGCACACTGTTGTGGATATGGTGAGGGCCGTCGCCGCACAGGTTTTTATTCCTTTTACCGTTGGAGGGGGGATAAGAAGCGTAGAGGATTTTAAGGAGATCCTGCGCGAGGGCGCGGATAAGGTTTCCGTAAATTCGGCCGCGATAGACAGGCCTGAACTTATCGATGAGGCGGCGGAAAAGTACGGCAGCCAGTGCGTTGTGCTTGCGATAGATGCCCGCAGGGTCCCGGGAGAAAACAGATGGACCGTATATAAGCACGGCGGAAGGCTGGATATGGGCATTGATGCCGTGGAATGGGCAATAGAGGGAGTCAGACGCGGTGCAGGGGAGATACTTCTGACCAGCATGGATGCGGACGGGACCAAGGCCGGATATGACCTTGAGCTCACGAGGCTCGTTGCCGACAATGTCAAGGTGCCGGTGATAGCTTCCGGAGGAGCCGGGAGCAAGGAGCATTTTTATGAAGCCTTTGAGAAGGGCGGCGCATCGGCGGCGCTGGCGGCTTCACTGTTTCATTACCGGGAGCTGTCCATAGGCGAGGTAAAGCAGTATCTTTCAGAAAGGAACGTAAGCGTAAGGTATGCCGGCAATAGATAATGACTGGCTTCCTGTTTTGAAGGAGGAATTCGGGAAGCCTTATTATAAGGAGCTGTACCTGTTTCTTAAGCAGGAATATACGACCAGGGTGATCTATCCCCCGTCCAACGATATCTTTAATGCCATGCATTACACCCCCTACGGGCAGGTCAAGGTGGTCATCCTGGGGCAGGACCCCTATCATAATGTCAATCAGGCGCACGGCCTGTGTTTTTCGGTCAAGAAGGAAATTGAGGAGAAGGACATACCGCCTTCACTTAAAAATATATATAAGGAGCTTCACGATGAGCTGGGCCTGTATATCCCCAACAACGGATATCTGGAAAAATGGGCCAGGCAGGGAGTACTGCTTTTAAATACTGTGCTGACGGTGAGGGCGCATACTCCCATGTCCCACAGGGGAAAGGGCTGGGAGCAGTTTACGGACGCAATAATCAGCAAGGTCAATGAGATCGACAGGCCCATAGTGTTTCTGCTTTGGGGGCGTCCGGCGGGGGAAAAGGCGGCAATGCTTAATAACCCCAGACATCTGGTTTTAAAGGCTCCCCACCCGAGTCCGCTGTCGGCTTCGAGAGGATTTTTCGGCTGCGGGCATTTTAAGAAGTGTAATGAGTTTTTGGAGGCAAATGGAGTAGAGGCGATAGATTGGCAAATCGAGAGCCTATAAAAGCTTCCAAACATAGCTAGGCTCTCTGGCTCATTTCGATAGATCGAAATGAGTCACCACACATTGTTAGGTGCCAAGGTAATCCAAACATAGCGAACCTGCTCCGCTCATTTCGATAAATCGAAATGAGTCACCACACATTGTTAGGTGCCAAGGTAATCCAAACATAGCGAACCTGCTCCGCTCATTTCGATAGATCGAAATGAGTCACCACATAGTGTCAGGCAACAAGGTAGTAGTTTTTTTAGGAGGAGATTATGAAGAAAGCATTTTTGGACAAGCGTAGGGCAGAAGAGATTGCTGCGCGTTTTCCCACCCCGTTTCACGTTTACGACGAGGAGGGAATCATTAAGAACGCCGAGGCGGTGAACAAGGCCTTTGCCTGGAACAGGGGCTTCAAGGAGTATTTCGCCGTAAAGGCCACCCCGAACCCGTTCATTCTTAAGGTGTTAAAGGAAAGCGGCTGCGGCTGCGACTGTTCCTCGATGGCGGAGCTCAGGCTGGCTCATTCCTGCGGCTTCAAGGATGACGAAATAATGTTTTCGTCCAATGATACCCCCGCTTCCGAGTTTGCCTATGCACAGAGGCTGGGTTCTATAATCAATTTTGACGATCTTACATTGATAGACTATTACGCTGAGCACGTCGGCAGCTTTCCCGAGACAATGTGCTGCAGATATAATCCCGGCGGAGTATTTACCATATCCAACCAGATCATGGACAATCCCAACGACGCAAAATACGGCTTTACCAGAGACCAGCTCTTTGAGGGCTTTAAAAAGCTGAAGGAAAAAGGAGTCAGGCATTTCGGGATCCATTCCTTCCTGGTCAGCAACACGGTGAGCAACGATTATTATCCGATGCTGGCAAAGCAGCTGTTTGAGCTGGCGGTCGACCTGAAAAAGACGCTGGATGTCCATATCGCCTTTATCAATCTTTCCGGAGGGGTCGGAGTGCCCTATACCCCTGAGGCGGAGCCCAATGACATTGCCGTCATAGGAGAGGGAGTCAGGAAGCAGTACGAAGAGATACTGACGCCCGAGGGCATGGACGATGTGGCGATATACACCGAGATGGGAAGGTTCATGCTGGCGCCCTACGGTGCCCTGGTCACGCGGGCCATACACGAAAAGCATATCTATAAGGAGTATATAGGGGTCGATGCCTGCGCGGCCGACCTGATGCGCCCCGCCATGTACGGAGCCTACCACCATATAACTGTGCTCGGGAAGGAGGACGCTCCCCTTACGAATGTATATGATGTCACGGGCTCACTCTGTGAAAATAATGATAAATTTGCCGTGGACAGAAAGCTGCCGAAGATCGATATCGGAGATCTTTTGTATATTCACGATACCGGGGCCCATGGCCATGCAATGGGCTATAACTATAACGGGCGCCTGAGGAGTGCAGAGATAATGCTGCATAAGGACGGTAGCTTCGACCTTATAAGACGCGCGGAGACCCTGGAGGACTACTTTGCCACCTTTGACTGCTTTGAAATTGGAAAGCAGCTTGCCTACAATGACGATCTGTTTGAAAAGGCAAAAAGCAACCCCTATCCGGGACGGGGGATAGTAATAGGGCGGAGCGGAGACGGGAAGAGCGCCGTTATCGCTTACTTTATCATGGGACGTTCGGAAAACAGCAGGAACCGTATATTTGTCGAGGACGGGGAGGGTATCCGGACCCAGGCCTTCGACCCTTCAAAGATGAAGGACCCCTCGCTTATAATCTATTCCCCTGTCAGGGTCTTGGGGAAGGAAACAATAGTTACAAACGGCGATCAGACCGACACGATATATGAGGGGCTTGAAAAGGGCTTAAGCTTTGAGGAAGCTCTGCGCAGCAGGAAATATGAGCCGGACGAGCCCAATTTTACCCCCAGGATATCAGGTATTGTTAAGGTGGAGGACGGGGCACTGTCCTATAAAATGTCCATACTCAAGGCCAATGATACCGCTGACAGGCAATGCCTGAGACAGACCTTCGAATATGAGGCTCAAAGTGCGGGTGTCGGCAGCTTCCTGCATACGTATAAGGCAGACGGAAAGACGCTTTTAAGCTTTGAGGGAGAGCCTGAGAGAGTATGGCTGTGCGGAGATATAGATACCTTCACAGACTACCTGTGGGAGAGCCTGAATGAGGACAATAAGGTCTCGCTGTTTGTGCGCTACATCGATATTGAGACCGGCAAATATGAAACCAGAATAAAAAACAAAAATAAATAGATATATAGAAAGGAGTTCGAGTGCCGATTTACGTTGTGAAACATTGCGAGGCACTCTGGCAATTTGCTTCGCAAATTGTCACCACATAAACGAAAGGAGATAAGTAATGAACGAATTACAGTTAAAATACGGCTGCAATCCCAATCAGAAGCCGTCGAGAGTCTATATGGAGGATGGGAGCGAGCTTCCGATAGAGGTATTAAACGGGAAGCCCGGGTATATCAACCTTCTGGATGCCTTTAACGGCTGGCAGCTGGTGAGTGAGCTTAAGGCGGCGACGGACCTTCCGGCGGCGACCTCCTTTAAGCATGTATCGCCTGCGGGAGCGGCCATAGGACTGCCCCTTAAGCCCATTGAGGCGCAGGTTTACTGGGTAGACGATATGGGTGAGCTCTCTCCGCTCGCCTGCGCATATGCCAGGGCAAGAGGCGCCGAC
The DNA here is from genome assembly GCA_017453965.1 of Lachnospiraceae bacterium. Taxonomy (GTDB): domain Bacteria; phylum Bacillota; class Clostridia; order Lachnospirales; family Lachnospiraceae; genus NK4A144. Next base: position 3,359 of record JAFTEI010000008.1, on the reverse strand, counting down.
AGGATGAGCTCCTTCGGGGATTTTATCGCCCTGTCCGATACCTGTGACGTTTCCACTGCCAGGCTCATAAAGAGAGAGGTTTCAGACGGAGTCATAGCTCCGGGTTATGAGGAGGAGGCGCTGGAGATCCTGAAGTCCAAGAAAAAGGGCAACTATGCCATAATTAAGATCGACTCTGAATACCAGCCCGCAAAGATAGAGCATAAGCAGGTGTTTGGAGTTACATTTGAGCAGGGCAGGAACGACCTCAAGATAGATAAGGAGCTTTTGGAAAAGGTAGTTACCGAGAATAAGGAAATTCCCGAGCCGGCAAAGGCAGACCTGCTTATAGCGCTTATTACGCTTAAGTACACACAGTCCAACTCGGTTGCTTATGCCAAGGGAGGACAGGCCATCGGCATAGGAGCCGGTCAGCAGTCGAGGATACATTGCACCAGACTGGCCGGAGATAAGGCGGATAAGTGGTTTTTACGCCAGGCTCCCCAGGTTCTGGATCTGCCTTTCAGAGAGGATATAGGCCGCCCGGACAGGGATAATGCCATAGATCTGTATACAGGCGCAGACTATATGGACGTTCTGGATGACGGAAAGTGGGAGAGACTGTTTACAAGGAAGCCCGAAGTATTTACGGAGAGAGAAAAGCTTGAATGGCTCAGCAAAAACATAAATGTTGCGCTGGGATCGGATGCGTTCTTTCCTTTTGGAGATAATATTGAACGGGCATTTAAGAGCGGTGTCCGCTATATTGCCCAGCCCGGCGGTTCTGTAAGAGATGATGACGTGATAGCCGCCTGCAACGCACACGATATCGCCATGTGCTTCATCGGAACGAGACTGTTCCACCATTAAAGGAAGTGCCGGTTTTGGACCGACTGCAAAACTGTCCAGTGGACAGTTTTGAAAGCGGAGACCTTGAACCCGCATATGGGCACTTTAGTGCCGGCAGTGGGACTTGAACCCACACACCCTTGCGGATAACAGATTTTGAGTCTGTCTCGTCTGCCAATTCCGACATGCCGGCGTGGAAAGTATTGTATCACAATGTAAAAATTTTTACAAGAAGAGTTATAATTCAGTATTCCATGCAATTCAGAGGTCAGCCAGACCACTGAATCGCAAACATATTTTTGCAATTTTCATAATATATGGTATAGTAATGGTGTCATGGTCAAAAGGTGCTTTAGCACCTTTCGGATACAAGATGTGGTTATCGAGCTTGCTCGAAAGAACCATAGCTTGTATCCGAAAAGAGCACGAAGTGTTTTTGACCTTAATTTCATGGTGATTATAAGATTATTATTCTGAGCAGTTTGGAGAAGTTTTTGCACACAGGAGGGAGTGTAGATGAAGGTTAATCTGATAATGCCCATGGGTGGGGCGGGCTCGAGATTTGCGGCAAAAGGATATGAGCTTCCTAAGCCTATGATGGATTTAAACGGTATTCCGTTTTTTTACTGGGCTTCCCAGTCACTTATGGGACATATGGATATTGCCGGCACTACCTTTGTAATACTGCAGGAGCATGCCGATAAATACGGACTGGACGATAAGATAAAGGGCTTCTTTCCCGATGCGAACATCGTCTATCTGGAGGAGGTCTTAAACGGGGCTGTAATGACCTGCATGGAAGGCGCAAAGACTATAGGAAACGACTATCCGATCATCTTTTGCGACTGCGACCTGATGTTTGCCTGCGACAGCTTATATGATTTTTACAAGGGAGACGAGTTGGACGCGGAGGGCACGGTAGTTACATTTAATTCGACTTCGGACAGATACAGCTATGTCAGGCTGGGAGCCGACGGCTACGTTTCCGAAACGGCTGAAAAGAAGGTCATAAGCGACAATGCTATCTGCGGGGCATACGGCTTCGCAAATAAGGATATATTTATGAGGGCCTCGCTGAAATATATGTCCAAGTGCCCTTATGACGAATACTATATGAGCGGCTTATTTAACATATTGATAGCCGACGGGATGAAGGTACGCTCCTTTAATGTAGACGAGATGGTCTCCTTCGGGACCCCGGAGGAATACGAGGTCGCCCTGGACATCCTGACTTAAAACAAAACTCTTCATTTGCCGCTTAAAAGGCGGCAGAAAGGAATACATGCCGATAAGAATATCCAACTATGGAGGCATAATTGGGTGGAACGCGCGCAAGTACCTTCCGCACCTGGCTTCCAAGGCCTATCTGACTATGCAGTTCCTTTTGAGGGAAAAGAAGCAGAAGGCATTTATAGAAAAATTCATGGGGGAGGAGAGGGCTCCATATCCCGATGTAGTCAATGTAGAGACTATAAACCGCTGCAATTCCACCTGTGCTTTTTGTACGGCAAACAGGTACGCCGAAAAAAGGCCCTTTGCCAAGATATCAGTGGAGCTGTTTCACTCCGTTATAGATCAGCTGGCGGAGTGGAAATATCCGAACAAGCTCACTCTGTATGGAAATAATGAGCCCTGGCTCGATACAAGAATAGTGGATTTTCATAAGTATGCAAGAGAAAAGCTGCCTACGGCTTTTATTTTTATGTCCACAAACGGCCTGCTGTTAAATATTGAAAAGGTAGACAGCATAATCCCCTATGTGGATCAGCTCATCATCAACAATTACTGCGAGGATATGAAGCTGCATGATAATATCAGGGTGATATATGAGCATGTCAAGGCACATCCCTCGAAATATAAGGATGTGGACATTCTGATACAGATGAGATATGTAAAAGAGGTCCTGACCAACAGGGCGGGGAGCGCACCCAACAGGCAGGGGGAGAAGCTAAAGCCAGTAAAGTACACCTGTGTCATGCCCTATACGGATATGTGGATAGAGCCCAACGGAAACTTAGGGATCTGCTGCTGTGACAACCTGGAGCGCTCCAGCATGGGGGACCTCAATAAGGAGAGGCTGGTGGATATCTGGAACGGGCAGAAATACAGGGAGCTCCGGGAGACTATGCGGAAGGGACGGAATAATCACCCGTTCTGTAAGTACTGCGACTTTATCGATGCCGGTCTGAGGGGAGAGATAGTAAAGGAAGAGCTTGAAAAATAGGTAACTGTTCAGAACCCCCTGGGTTCCGAACAGTTACGGAAGCCCGCAATAAAGATTTGCTTCGCAAATGGGCGGGCTTCCCTGCTAAATTTACTCTTTGGTACGCCCTCAGCAGCAAGTGCAAAACATGCCAGTGGCATGTTTTGAATGCCGTTCAGATGCGCTGAGCGCATCTGGCATCGTCTTCGGGCTGTACTGAATCAATGTCATTTACTTTAGCCCAAGCATGGGGTAGGACGAGGGGATGTTCGATTAACTTAAGCTGAAAACACTCAGTTATTGACGCCAATTATAGCTGATAGACCAT
>JAFTEI010000001.1 GCA_017453965.1 Lachnospiraceae bacterium | reverse complement strand
TACAGATGGACAGATATAAGCCGGTGGACATTACTGAAAAGGCCAAGAAAGCCGCTGAGGAGGCAGGAGTAAAGGAATATACAGAAAATGAAGGGAGGGACGCGGTACACCTCATAACCAGCGGGTCTGAGCGTACTCCCTTGCCCCTTAAAGCCCTGAATTCAAAGGACAGGGTAAAAGCTAAGACTCTGGGAACTGATGGCTTTAGCATTAACCATGAAACCGTTGAGCTAAGATATGTGGAGCAGCTTGTGGATGCCGGACAGTCCGCTGCCCTTTCGAAGGCTCTGCTGTATATGGCCAGGCACTTTATCGACGGCAAAAGGAGCCTCACGGAATGTGTAGAACAGCTTGAGCTCAGGCTCGAGGAAGCCGGCCCTGACGCGCTGTATGAAGGCTCCTACGTGGCCTCCGGCCTGACCCTTCCGAGAGTTCAGGAGATATTTGCCTGCCTGAACCGCTGCCGCTTCCTTGAAATCGTGCAGAAATAAATAGCAATGGGGTGTTGAGTTAGCATAAAATATAAAAGGCTCAGCCAGTTCTAGGCTCATAGCACCCCTTAACTTTATCCCCTACGCCGGTCGTGGGTCTTATAATACTCCTCCTTGGACTCATACATCCTCTCGTCGGCTATCTTCGCGATCTCGTCAATGCTCTTATCCGGAAATTCGCTCAAAGCCACGAAACCGCAGGAGACAGATATGGTCATGTTATTCTTTACCGCCTCCTCTTCCAGGGTCCTCTCGAAGTCTTTTTTCACCTTTTGGACATGCGAGGTATCGTCGAAGATCAGCGCGACGAATTCATCTCCGCCTATCCTGTATAGCCTTCCGTAATTGCCGAAGCACCTCTTCATACACGTTCCGACAATATGGATGAGCCGGTCGCCCTCGTCATGACCCTCTCTGTCATTGACCTGCTTCAGCCCGTTTAGGTCCATGGAAACATAGATAAAGCGCTCCCCCGGCGGAGCCTTCTTATACTCTTCCAGCGCGGTCTCATATGCCCTTCTGTTGTAGAAGCCGGTCATGGGATCGGTATTGGCGTTTTGCTGCTCCTCCAGGATATGGGCTGTCAGATTCCTGAAAACATTGTAGAGCACTACCGCGGCAATAAGGAGATATACAAAGGTTATCCCCATGCTTAAGGGTATATTGTCATTTAAAGCGTCTTTACTCTGCATTATGGCGATAATAAAATTATTGTAGACCGACGCAGCACATAAGGCTCGGCCGCCCTTGTCGCGCTTTAAGTCAAAATGCTCTATCCTGTCAATGCCTATATTTTCCGCATTGACCTCTTCCGGAAGAAGGTCTCCTATCATCTCTCCGGTAGAGGAGGCCTGAATCTCCTGGGTATTCCTGTCGGCTACGACTATTTCAATGCCATCGTATGAGGGCATGCCTGCAATGACCTCAGTTATCTCATTTGCTCTGAGCTCATCCAGGAGCCGCAGGGGCTCTATACCCACCTGTACCATCTCATTTCCCCTGTCATTCCAGCATATGGCATACATCATGGGCTTTTCCTCTGCCGTATTGGGGGTCACGTTCTGGCACATGGTAAGGTGCTTGTCTCTGAGCATAGGTTTAAAATAGGCCATCTGCTCGCCGGAATCGAAGCTGTAGCCATAATAGTCAGGTATATTTCCTCCGATTATGACGCCATCTTCATCAAAAATATGTATCTCATCCACATTTATCAGCTTTGCGACCCTGTTGATCTCCGGTACATATTCCCTGATCCAGGGATTGCGGTCAAAAATGTAGGAAATAGCTTTGGCCCGGGTAACGTAGTCCTCCTTCAGCGAATTAATAAATGTAAGCTGCTTTTTCTCATTGTTTTTCAGCACATTCTCGACCTGGTCGATAAGCACGTCCGCTGTCAGGAATGCCTGTGCCCTGTTATTCCTGACCTGGATAAAATACTGTATCCCCAGCAGCAGCGCTATTATCACGGCCGTTAAAGCGATGAGTAAATATTTATTGCCCTTATTTATTTTGATCCCGTTGCTTTTATTACCTGTCATATTTCTGCTTTATATTATATCCGGGTACAGCTGCCGGACGGCAGCCCTATCTTTCTATTTTCTGTATTTTTGAACAAATTCATCCACCGGGATGGGTTTTGAATAATAGTAGCCCTGAAGGTAGTCGCAGCCTATCCTTTTCATGGCCTCGGCCATCTCCTGCCCCTCTATACCCTCTGCGGTAATAGTGAAATTCATACTTTTAAAGGCCTTGATCATAGTCGGAAGGATGTCATCCGGAGACTCAAAATAATCCCATACAAGGCTCATGTCAAGCTTGATATTGATAAAGGGGCATTTTTTTAATCTGGTCAGATTGGAATAACCTGTACCGTAATCGTCGAGCACAAATTTAAAGCCTTTTTCCAGTATAGTCTGCATCTGTTTCTGAAAGAAGCCATCGTCCACCATACTTTCCTCGGTAATCTCCAGATGTATGCATTCAGGACCCAGCTCATATTTTTTGAGTATCGCTTCAAGCCTGTCCGTAAGATCGCTTCGCATAAACTGTATCGGCGAAAGATTGACGTTGATCCATTTAAGCCCCAGAGCCTTCAGATCATGCTCCCTGAAAAATGCGCAGGCCTTGTCCAGTACCTGCTCTCCGAGCTCATTTATCCGCCCGCTCCTCTCTGCAATAGGGATAAATTCCCCGGGAGGAATGATCTTTCCATCCATATCCCTGACTCTGGAAAGAGCCTCGGCTCCTATGAGCTTACCTGTGGAGGCATCGATGAGCGGCTGCAGATAAACCTCCATACGGTCATTTTCAACAGCATATTCCAGACTTCTTTTTACCAGAGTTTCACGTCTGGTCTGAATCAGCTCATTGGAGGTCACGAAATACGGCATACGTATATTCCGGCTGTCAGATTTATTGAAGGCAAGAACAATGGTGTTAAATACATCATCGGGTGATACTATCTCTTCTCCCAGCTCCATGGTAATAAAACAGGCATCCATATAGAGTTCGGCATTTCCCGACCTCCAGGGTCTGGTAAATCTCTCTGAAATCAAGGCGCTCATCCTTTCAAAGTCCATACCGCTGTCTCCCAGGATAATGAATCGTCCCTTCCGGTAATAGAAAATGCTGTATTTATAAAAGTTCTCGACAAGAAAACCGGCTATCATCCTGACTCCCTCATCGGTCTGATGAGAGCCGTAAATATCCCTCAGCTCATAATAATTATGCATCACGACCCCGAATAGCCTCTGCTGGCTCTTTCCCCTGGTCTCCTCGATCAGATCACGGAAGGCCTGGCTGTTAAAGACCGTTCCCCCTACATCCAGGTAAAATTCCGGATTTTCAAAGGCCAGGTATATCACAAGTATAGCCATGAGGCAGAAGGTGTCCAAAAGGAGGAGACGCGGCAGAAGTATACGCAGTATCACTCCCACAAGAAGGATGAGATTATATACAAGCATCCAGAAGCGCTCTCTCCTTCTCCTGTGCCTGCCGAACATAAATACAGCCATAAACGAATATATAATATAGATAAAAAGAAATATGTGTATATAGGCATTATATACTCCGGAGTTATATCCACTTTCATCTATATAGTATATCCATCCGGTTCCGAAGGAAGCAATGGTCGCAAAGATACCCAAAGCCATCGGCAGGACCGTTAATACCTGTAAAGGTATACTGTTTCTCAGATTGATATTTAAAAGACTTATGGTAAATAAGAAAAACAGATAAAATCTGATAAAAAAGAGGATAAAAAAGGCTGAATTCAAAAAATGAACAAAAAACAATGGATAGCTAAACGGATCATTGTCTGCCAAACTGGCCAGAATATCCAGAGTTATGGTCATTAGCTCCACAGCAACTATCTGGACAAAGAAAAGATTTCTCCGTATCTTAAGCCGGGGAAGCGAAAAATAAAACGCAAAAAGAATGAGCAGAATAAAAAAGGCCGGTATGACAAAACTAAAATCCCACATATAAAACCTCCTCTATTACCGGGAGCATCCCCAGTAATATCTGACTTGCAGCTCATAGCTACTCCGCTCAATTCCGGTGTGTTTTTGCGCCGGAACGCCCGGAAGCCCGTATCAAGCAGACGGCACCTGCCGCCTGCCTGACCGTTTTTCTCACTTTACCTTATAGTTAAGCTTAAAGCTTCCGGTATAG
>JAFTEI010000093.1 GCA_017453965.1 Lachnospiraceae bacterium | reverse complement strand
AATATAACGACGTATATGAACACGATGGATTCATTTGTTGTAAAGGATGATCTATTTACGTATCTGGTGCATCTGGGCTATCTGGCATATAACCTGGAAGCAGGCACCTGCCGTATACCCAATAAGGAGATAATGCAGGAGTGGTTCAATGTCGTAGCAGCAGATCCTGACTATTCGGTAACTGATGGGATAATAAAGGCTTCGAGGGAGCTGCTGGAGAAGACATTAAATGGAGATGAACAGTCTGTGGCAAAGGCGCTGGATGTAAGTCATATCCATGTTACCTCTAACAGGAGCTCCAACAATGAGGACGCGCTTCAAAGCGCAATTTATCTCGCCTATATCTATGCGCTGAACAAATATACGGTGATCAAGGAAGCGACTACGGGTAAAGGCTTTGCAGATGTAGTATTCATTCCCTTTATCCCTGATATACCGGCGATGATAATAGAGTTAAAGAGGAATGAATCTACGGAAAGTGCACTGGATCAGATAAAAGAGAAGAAGTATTATGCTTCCTTGGAACACTATAAAGGGGAGCTGCTGTTTGTAGGTATAAACTATGATGAGAAAACCAAGGAGCACAGCTGCAGAATCGAGAAATTTAGCAGATGAATTTCGTCTACTATAAGATACTGGGAGCAATATACAAGGGCAATAAGCTGAGTCTGATTAATAGGAGCTGACGGAGGACTTATGGGCATTTACTTAAATCCGAATAATGAAAATTTTAAAGAGGATGTTAACGCTGATTTGTATGTTGATAAGACGGGGCTGCTTTCTGTAATGAATCAATTCATTGAACGAGGGAACAAGTACGTTTGCATTTCCCGTCCCCGGCGTTTCGGAAAGACTATGGCAGGGAATATGCTGGCGGCGTATTACTCGAAAGGTTGTGATTCAAGGCAGCTTTTCGGTCCCTTTAAGATTGCCCGGGACGGCTCTTTTGAGGAAAAGCTGAATAAATATAATGTTATAAAAATAGATTTGAATTATGAATATCAAAGCATAGATGATAAAAGCAGTATTTTAAAAACTCTTACGAATGATATAAAACAAGAGCTGACTGAAACCTTTCCAGAGATTTCCCATATTTCGAAGGAGGATTCTCTGGCGAGAAGTATCATGAAGATTTATTCTAAAACTGGAGAAAAATTCATCATTATAATTGATGAGTATGATGTTTTTGTTCGTGAACGGATAGAAACAAAGCTGTTTGACGAATATCTTAGTTTCCTTAACGGCCTGTTTAAGAGCGACACCCTTCGCCCGGCGATAGCATTGGCTTATTTGACGGGAATATTGCCTGTAGTCCGGGACAAGATTCAGCCCAAGCTGAATAATTTTCAGGAATATACGATAATGGACGCCCGGGAATTAGCTGAGTTTGTGGGATTTACAGGAGAGGAAGTAAAGGAGCTCTGCGAAAATAACGGGCTGGAATATGAGGAGTGCCGCCGCTGGTACGACGGTTACAGACAGCACGGCTTTGAGATATATAATCCGAAATCAGTAGTGGAGGCAGTGCATACAGGAAGATTTTCCAGCTATTGGAGCATGACCTCAACCTACGAAGCTATAGCAGAGAGGATAAGGCAAAATTTTGCCGGGACAAAGGAAGCCGTGATCCGGATGCTGGCGGGAGAAGAGATAGAAGTCAATATAACGACGTATATGAATACGATGGATTCATTTGTTATAAAGGATGATCTGTTTACTTACCTGGTGCATCTGGGCTATCTGGCATATAATCTGGAAGCAGGCACCTGCCGTATACCCAATAAGGAGATAATGCAGGAGTGGTTCAACGTTGTAGCGGCAGATCCTGACTATTCGGTAACTGATGGTATAATCAAGGCTTCGAGGGAGTTGCTGGAGAAAACTATAAGCGGTGATGAACAGGCAGTGGCAAAGGCGCTGGATGTAAGTCATATCCATGTTACTTCTAACAGGAGCTACAACAATGAGGATGCGCTTCAAAGTGCAATCTAACTCGCCAATATCTATGCACTGAACAAATATACGGTGATCAAGGAAGCGACCACAGGTAAAGGCTTTGCAGATGTAGTATTCATCCCCTTTATCCCTGATATACCGGCGATGATAATAGAGTTAAAGAGGAATGTATCCACGGAAAGTGCACTGGATCAGATAAAAGAGAAGAAATATTACGCTTCCTTGGAGCACTATAAAGGGGAGCTGCTGTTCGTAGGTATAAACTATGATGAGAAGACCAAGGAGCACAGCTGCAGGATAGAGAGATTGAACAAAGATCATTCATCCTGACACGGAATATCCAGGAGTTTGAGAAGATACGTTTGATATACCCGGAGGATATGTTGTAGCCGGATAAGTTTAAATATCATGAAGAATAAATCTGAGGATTATTGCAAAATCAGGATATTGCAGTAAACTATATGGAGTGACATTAAAAAACAGGACTGTCATGAGAAAGATCAACGGTTCCACTGAGCCTGCGATCCTGGCGGGGATGGATATTGCCATGATACCGGGGGAAGAGGGGAATTTTAAGATCACCAGTCCGGCCGATCTCGCGCGGTTTGAAGAGGCGGTGAAAGCGCGGGAGAAATGAGGGTTTAAAAATGGATTTTGAATTAATGGCATCTATGATGTGCGCCGACTATGGCTGCCTTAGGGACGAGGTTAAAAATCTGGACAAAGGGGGCATTGATTCCTTCCACATTGATATCATGGACGGAAGGTACGTGCCAAATTTTGCCATGTCCTTAAACGATATGCGTTTCATAAGAGCGGCTACCGACAAGCCGTTAGACGTGCATCTTATGGTGGAGCATCCAAATAACACCATAGGGCTTTTTATAGATAATTTGTGTGAAGGGGATACGATTTATATTCATCCGGAGGCGGAATACCACCCTTCAACGACTCTTCAGAAGATCATAAACGCCGGACTGATCCCGGGTATTGCCATAAATCCGGGCACCAGTGTGGAGACTGTTCATGAAATGCTGCGAATCGTCAGGAAAGTTCTGGTAATGTCGGTAAATCCCGGAAATGCCGGTCAGATGTTTCTGCCCTATGTGGGTAAAAAATTTGAAACGCTGCTGGGGCTTAAGGATGAGATGGGCTTTGAGGTATATTGGGACGGAGCCTGCAGCGCGGACAAGATCCAGAAGTTTGCACCCATGGGTGTAAGGGGCTTTGTGCTGGGCACTACCCTTCTTTTCGGCAAGACAAAACCTTATGCTGAGACTATAAGAGACATCCGGGAAATGAAATTTTAGGGGAAAGAATTATGCAAACGATCACTACCCTCGAGGTTCGGGAGAGTATCCTGAATAATAACGACGAGCTGGCGAAAGGAAATCGGGAGAGCCTGCGGGGAGATAATATTTTTCTGGTAAATATAATGGGTTCGCCGGGGGCCGGAAAGACTACGCTTTTAAAGAGGACTATTGAAGGCTTAAGGGACGAATACAGGATCGGAGTGATAGAGGCTGACGTGGATTCGGCTGTGGACGCAGAAAGCGTTGCCGAGAGCGGGGCAAAGGTCATTCAGCTGCATACCGGAGGACTGTGTCACCTGGACGCCAAAATGGCAGGGGAAGGCTTGGAAAAGCTTATATCGGAGGCCGGAGAGGAAAAGCCGGAGGTTATTTTCATTGAGAATATAGGCAATCTGGTGTGTCCTGCGGAATTTGATATAGGAGCGGCTCTGCAGGTCATGCTTTTGAGCGTTCCGGAGGGAGACGATAAGCCTTTGAAGTACCCGCTGATGTTTGAGGTGAGTGACTGCCTGCTGGTAAGCAAGCTGGATGCCGCAGAGGTTTTCGATTTCGACCTGAATGCACTTAAAGAGAGGGTGGGGCAACTCAATCCCGGTATGGAAATAATTCCTCTAAGCGCACTCAAGGGAGACGGGACAGAGGAGTGGATAGACTATCTTAAAGCACGTATTGAGGAGTGGAAGGCCGGTTGAAGATAATTGAGCTTAACAAAAGCATAACGGAATCGAACGATGAAGACGCGAGGAAGCTGCGGGAGCGCCTGACAGCTGAGGGGGTTTTGCTCATCAATATCATGAGCTCTCCCGGTTCGGGGAAGACCACCTTTTTGTCGAAGACCATAGCGGACCTGAAGGACAGGGTCTCCATTGGAGTTATGGAGGCGGATATTGCCTCGGCGGTGGATGCCGTGCGCATTGAGGCAGCGGGAGCGAAGAGCATTCAGATGCATACCGACGGGATGTGTCACGTGGATGCGGGAATGACGGAGCGAGCCTTACAGGAGATGGAATATGAAGGACTCCGGCTCATATTCCTGGAGAACGTGGGAAATCTCATCTGTCCTGCCGAATATGATACCGGAGCCCATTTAAAGGTCATGCTGCTGAGCGTGCCCGAGGGGGATGACAAACCGCTTAAATATCCCCTTATGTTTTCTGAGAGCGACGCTCTGATCATAACCAAGGCCGACACTGCGGATTTCTTTTCCTTCGATGAGGGAAAATGTGTATCGGCCGTAAAACGTCTGAATCCTGATATAAAGATATTCAAGGTCTCAGCCAAAACTGGGGAGGGTATGTCCTCCTGGGAGGAGTGGTTGTCCCTGCAGCTGCCGCAGTAAATAGCAGCTGCAGCTTGCTTGACTTTTTCCCCGATCTCGCAGGTCGGGCTTCGGTTACATAGCCCGCTATGCGCCCTCATCCCGACCTACGATCTCGAAGAAAAATTCTGCGCAATCTGATTAGTTAATTTGTTTACAGTCCCTTAATTTCCGGGAATTTTTTGTGCAGGATGAAGGTCGTGCATATCATCAGTATTATCCCTACAAGCAGTGAGATCACGGCGTTGTGTACGAAGCCGGCTATTATAAAGGTTACGAAGGATACTGCCGCGCAGGTCAATGCATAATATATCTGGGTTGAAACATGGGCTATATGGTCGCACTGAGCTCCGGCGGAGGACATTATTGTCGTGTCGGAGATGGGTGAGCAGTGGTCGCCGCAGACAGCTCCCGCCATACATGCTGAAACGCAGATGATAGCTAGGGGATTTCCGCTTTCGATAGGGAAGACCTTAAGGGTTATGGGAATGAGTATTCCGAAGGTGCCCCATGAGGTTCCGGTGGCGAAAGCGAGGAAAAACGCTATCACGAATATTATAGCGGGCAGGAAGCTCAATAGAGAGCCTGCGCTTTTTTCTACTACCGAGGCAACGTATTCAGCAGCTCCGAGGGAGTCGGTCATGGACTTCAGGGTCCAGGCGAGGGTCAGTATCGTTATTGCCGGAACCATGGCTTTAAAGCCGTCAGATATGCAGCTCATGCATTCTCTGAAGCCAAGAACACGGCGGACGATATAGAAGATTATCGTTACGAAGAGTCCCACAAAGGAGCCGAGAACCAGGCCAACGGAAGCATCAGAATTCGCGAAGGAGTCTACGAAGCTTGAACCATCGAAAAAGCCTCCCGTATAGATCATTCCAACTACACAGCATAAAATAAGTACCAATATCGGAAGCACAAGGTCGATGACCTTTCCTTTTTCGGAAACCACCTCGTCCTCTTTGTAGGGAGGAGCGGGAACCGTGAACAAATCACCCTTGAGGGCATTTTTCTCATGTGTCGCCATGGGACCGAAATCCACCTTAAAGAGCACCATGCAGATCATCATTACCAGGGTGAGTAATGCGTAGTAGTTGTAGGGAATAGCCCGTATGAAAAGGAGCAGGCCATTCGTTCCCTCCGGAGCAAAGCCTGATACCGCGGCTGCCCATGAGGAGATGGGGGCGATGATACAGACCGGCGCGGCGGTCGCATCGATAAGATATGCCAGCTTTGCACGGGATATCTTGGCCCTGTCGGTAACCGGACGCATAACGCTTCCTACGGTGAGGCAGTTGAAATAGTCGTCGATGAATATTAATACACCCAGAAGAATCGTGGAAAGCTGTGCGCCTACACGGGTCTTGACGTGGGATGAAGCCCAGCGCCCGAAAGCGGCGGAGCCTCCGGCTTTGTTCATAAGCGAGACCATGATCCCCAGGAACACCAGGAAAATAAGAATTCCGACGTTATATGGATCGGAAAGCTGAGCGATCATGCCTTCGCCGAAGATATGATTTAGGGTGCCTACCGGGTTGAAGCCCGAGTAAAATAGCCCGCCTACGATGATACCGATGAAAAGCGAGCTGTAGACTTCCTTGGTTATGAGAGCCAGCGCTATTGCTACCAGAGGCGGAACCAGGGCCCAGAATGTTGCGTACATAAATAATCCCTCCTGTCAAAATGAAATAATGATCATTTCGATATGAATAAATATACCGAATGTTGAAGCGGTTTTATTATAATGCCTACTTTTCTAAATGAAAAGCCTCTGTTATAATATTGTGACGCAACTGTTCAGAACCCTCTGGGTTCCGAACAGTTACAGAAGCCCGCAATAAAGATTTGCTTCGCAAATGGGCGGGCTTCCCTGCTAAATTTACTTTTTGGTACGCCCTCAGCAGCAAGTGCTTCGGGCTGTTCTGAATAGTTACATTGTAACATAGTTTAGGAAATTGTTGTTTTGTAAAAATGAAAGGGGAGGTTATATTTATGGCTAATGAGCTTTTGAAAAACGGAACTGAAAAGGTTGGAGGCTTCTTAGGGGAGTTCAGGGAGTTTATCCAGAACGGGAATGTAATGGATATGGCTGTCGGCGTTATCGTCGGTGCCGCCTTTAAATCTATCATCGATTCTGTGGTGAACGATCTCCTGATGCCTGTCGTAGGCATATTTGCAGGAGCGGACTCGTTTTCATCCCTGTCGCTCACAGTAGGCGGAGCGGTCATAACCTACGGCAACTTTATTGCCGCGGTGGTCAATTTCCTCATTCTCTCTTTCATCCTGTTCTTAATCGTTAAGGCTATGAATAAGATGAAGTCCCTGCAGAAGAAAAAGGAAGAGAAGGCAGAGGAGGAAAAGCCTGCAGAGCCTACCAAGGAAGAGGTGCTGCTTACAGAGATCAGGGATCTGTTAAAGAATTAATTCTGAGAGGTGTTTAGCAATGAAGAAAAAATTGATCAGCTTATTATTGGCAGGTGTTCTTGCCTTTGGCCTTATAGGCTGCGGCGTTTATGAACAGGATGGTGCTGCGGCCGCCGCGGGCGCTGCGGATAGTCAGAGCGCGCAGGCTGAGGGCGGAGAGGAGACTGCAGCCGAAGAGACCGGCAGTACTGCAGCTTCCGAAAAGGTGTTCAGATATTCGGAGACACAGGCTCCTACATCTTTAGACCCTATTAAGGCTAATTGTATCGAGGATAACGAGGTCGGACATATGACGCAGGAGTGCCTCGTGCGTAATACGGCGGGGAATGTGGAGCCGGGAATTGCGGAGAGCTGGGAGACGTCTGCTGACGGCCTGACCTATACCTTCCATTTAAGAGATGCTTTGTGGAGCGATGGGGAACCTATCACCGCCAATGATTTTGTGTATGGCTTAAGAAGGCTCATGAATCCCGAAACAGCAAGCCCCTATGCCTTTATCGGAGAGTACGTCAAGAACGGCGCCGCAGTGGAGGCGGGAGAAAAGAGCGTCGAGGAGCTCGGGATTTCGGCCCCGGATGATAAGACCGTCGTAATCGAGCTTGAGAACAACACTCCCTATTTTTTAAGCCTCATTGGTTCAAGCTGTCAGTTCTGTCCTCAAAGGCAGGATGTGGTGGAAAAATATGGAGCGGACTATGCGGCTACCGCGGACAAGAGCATCTACAGCGGTCCGTTCGTGATGGTATCCAGCGAAAACCAGCAGTATGTCTTTAAAAAGAATGAGAACTACTGGAATGCAAAGATGATAAAGCTCGACGGAGCAGTGCTTAACGTAATACCCGACCAGTCCACAGCACTGGCCATGTATGAAAGCGGAGAATTGGATTTTGTAAAGCTGCCCACCGAGCAGGTCGCAAACTACGACGATGTAGATCATGAGTATATGAACGGAAACGAGGACTTCATTTATATCAATGAGGACTGCGACAACAAGATATTGAAAAATAAGAACTTCAGACTTGCGCTTAACTATGGCATTGACAGGAATACCTATATCACTCTTGCTACAAACGGGGTCTATGCTCCCTGCAACGCGCTGGTAATGCCCCTTGTATCCGGAGCTGAGACTACTTATGGAGAAGAATATAAGGTGGAGAGCTTCCCCATGGATGGAGACAACGAGCTTGCAAAGCAGTATCTTGAAACGGCCATGAAGGAGGAGGGGATAAGTGATCCCAAGGATATAAAGGTTGAGATCACCACTACTGACGTTGAGGCGAGCAAGATTATCGCTGAGGTCGTTCAGGAGCTTTGGACGCAGAGCCTTGGAATTACAGTTACAGTACGTCAGGTCACCTACGCCGATATTTACGGAAGCGTATTCCCCAACGGAGATTATGAGGTAGGCTATGGCGGCTGGGGTCCTGATTATTCCGATCCCTATACCTATCTGGAGCTGTTTAAATCCGATTGTGCGTATAATTACAGCAACTATAAGAATGATGCGGTAGATAAGCTTCTGGAGGATTCCAAGTCAGAAACGGATGTGAAGAAGCGTATGGATATGCTGAATTCGGCAGAGAAGATGCTGCTCGATGACGGGGCGCTGGTTCCCCTTCAGCTCAGGCAGCAGCATTATCTCCTTAACGAGAAGATAACGGGAATGAACTTCTTCTTCTGCAGCATCAATACCGATTGGACTTATGCGGAATACGCAGAGTAACACTTTAGTGGGATCCTGACGGAGATATATAAATGCTGAAATACGTTTTAAAGCGTGTTCTGGCGGCGTTGATCACTTTGTTTGTGCTGGTGAGTGTGGTTTTCTTCATGGTAAGAGTTATGCCGGGAGAACCCTTTACCAGCGCAAAATTAACTCCCGCCGTTGCCGCTAATATGGAAAAATATTACGGTTTTGATAAACCGTTGCCCGTGCAGTATGTTCAATATATCGGGAAGCTCCTGCAGGGAGATTTCGGATATTCCATGAAATATACCAACAGAACGGTCAATGATATCATTGGCGAGACCTTTCCTTTTTCGGCCGACTTAGGAATAAGGGCGCTGGTGATCGCCATATCCTTCGGATTGGTGCTGGGTATTATTTCGGCCCTGAACCGCGGAAACAAAATTGATTTTATCTGCGTGATAATTGCCATAATCGGGACGAGTGTGCCTGATTTTATAATGGGAGCGTTCCTTCAGTATTTCTTCGGCATAAAATGGGGACTGCTCCCCATTGCCCAGTATAAGGGCTTTGAATACACTATTCTGCCCAGCGTAGCCCTGGCCTTCTTTACGCTTGCCAGCGTATCCAGGATCATGAGGTCAAGTATGCTGGAGGTGGTGGGACAGGATTATATCAAGACGGCTAAGGCCAAGGGGCTTTCAGATCTCAGGATAGTTGGCAGACATCAGATAAGAAATGCCATCATGCCCGTAATAACCATGCTGGGGCCCACCGTTGCGGCTGTTCTGACGGGAACCTTTGTCATTGAGTCTATCTACGCGATACCCGGAATGGGCAAATACTATGTGGAATCCGTTTCGACCAACGACTACTCGATGATCCTTGGTATGACAGTGTTTTACGGGGCTTTTTTGATCATATGTAACCTGATAGTCGATATACTGTACGGAATAGTGGACCCCAGGGTGCGCATAGCTACACCAGTGGAGGACAGCTGATATGGGTGAGAACGGGAAAGAGATGACCCGGGATATGTTTGTTATCCGGGGGAAGAACGTCAATAAGATGGAGACCATGAGCCGCCCGAACATTTCCTTCTGGCAGGATGCATGGAGAAGACTTAAGAAAAACAAGTCCGCCTTTACAGGGCTTGTTATTGTTGTAATCTATTCGCTGCTGGCTGTATTTGCACCGATGTTCAGCAGATACGGCTTCTCGGATATGGACCCCAATTCCATGAATGCCCTGCCGTCGCTGGTTCACTGGCTGGGCTGCGACTCCACGGGCAGAGATCTCTGGGTAAGGATATGGATGGGCGCAAGGGTTTCGCTGACCATAGGCTTGAGCGCGGCTACGATAAATATGTGTATAGGAGCGGTTATCGGAGGCTTAAGCGGATATTACGGCGGAAAGCTGGACATGGTGGTCATGAGGATAGTGGATATTCTCTACGGTATACCCTCGCTTATCGTGACCATCCTGGTCATGGTGGTCATAGGCAGGGGAATTGCGACCCTCATCATAGCGATGTGCATAGTAGGATGGATAGGCACCTGCCGCTTTGTCAGAGGAGAGGTCTACAGGCTTAAAAATCAGGATTTTGTGCTTGCGGCCAAGGTGCTTGGAGTCAAAAATCTTTCGATAATAATAAGACATATAATCCCGAATATTATGGGTCTGCTGGTCACAAATCTATGCATGGCGATTCCGGGAGCAATCTTCCAGGAGGCCTTTTTAAGCTATATAGGTCTGGGAATTACTCCGCCCAACTGCAGTTGGGGAATCCTTGCCAAGGAAGGAATAAAGATGCTCAGGGTAGCGCCCCATGAGGTTCTTATACCCGCGTTTTTTATATGTACAACTATGCTGGCCTTAAATCTGCTGGGAGATGGTCTGAGAGATGCTCTGGACCCGAGGCTCAGAGGCAGCGAAGGATAAATTGATCATGAGTGAAAAGGTTCTCGAGGTAAAAAATCTTACATATTCCTTTAACACATACGGAGGCACCGTAAAAGCTGTACGCGATGTCTCTTTTAGCGTAAACAGGGGAGAAATACTCGGTATAGTCGGGGAATCCGGCTGCGGTAAATCGGTTACCGCCCAGTCGATCCTGCGGCTCAATCCTGAACCGCCGGGCTTTAGCTCCGGGGGAGAGATAATATTTAACGGTCACGACCTGATGAAGCTTTCGATAAAAGAGCTTCGAAGGGTGCGGGGCCAGGAGATCGGGTTTATCTTCCAGGACCCCATGACATCCCTAAATCCAACCATGAAGGTGGGAGACCAGATCGCAGAGGTCTTCCATTCGAGGAGGGACTTAAAGCGACACGAGATCAGGGAAAAGGTTATCGAGATGATGAAGCATGTCGGAATATCCGATGTGGAGAAGAGATATAATCAGTATCCCCACGAGCTGTCAGGAGGAATGAAGCAGAGGATAATGATTGCCATGGCCCTGGTGAGCCGGCCTTCGCTGATAATCTGCGACGAACCAACGACGTCTCTGGATGTGACTATAGAGGCCCAGATACTCGATCTTCTGCTGGAGCTTAGAAATGAGCTCGACACGGCCATAATCATGATAACCCATGACCTGGGAGTTATAGCGAAGATCTGTGACCGGGTGCTCGTAATGTATGGCGGAAAGATCGTAGAGGAGGGCATGGTGGATGAGATCTTTTATGAGACTGCCCATCCTTATACGAACGGACTCTTGAACTCCATAGCCAGACTCGATATGGATAAAAACAGTGTACTGACGCCTATTGAAGGAACGCCTCCGGATCTTTTTTCGCCCCCTGCCGGCTGTCCCTTTGCGGCCCGATGTGAGTATTGTATGGATGTGTGTAACTTCTTTCCTCCAAAGACATACAGCCTCGTGGATTCACATATGGTTTCGTGCCATTTAAAGCACGAATACGCGCCTGAGGTGGAGCTAAAAAAGCCGAGGAGGCACAATGCCGAGGCAGGAAGCAAGCAGGCTTACTATTCGGAGCCAGTAAGAGAGCATAAGGAACAGGCCCTGATCACAGTAGAGGGAATTAAGAGGTATTTTAAGGTCTCGGGCAGGGCTGTTTTAAAAGCAGTGGACGGGGTGAGCCTTAAGGTCTATAAAGGAGAGACTCTTGGACTGGTCGGTGAGTCCGGCTGCGGGAAATCTACTCTTGGAAGGACGATTACAAGGCTCTTAAACCCCACGGAGGGAAGAATCCTATATAAGGACAAGGAGATACACTCTCTTTCAGGCGAGGAAGAAAATATCTTTCACCAGAAGGTTCAGATGATATTTCAAAATCCCTATTCGTCATTGAACCCGAGAATGACGGTCAAGGAAATAGTCGGAGAGGGGATGCTGCTTCACGGCCTCGCCACCGATGCGATACAGGATGATAAAATAGAGGAGCTCTTAAACAGGGTCGGGCTTGGCAAGGAGCATATGTCGCGCTTTTCCCATGAGTTTTCCGGAGGACAGAGGCAGAGAATAGGTATAGCCAGGGCGCTGAGCGTCAATCCTGAGTTTATAGTCTGTGATGAGCCGGTCTCGGCCCTCGATGTGTCGATACAGGCACAGGTCATAAATATGCTTAAGAAGCTGCAGGAGGATATGGGCCTTACATATCTTTTCATCGCCCATGACCTGAGCGTTGTAAGATATATATCCGACAGGATAGCTGTAATGTACATGGGGCATATAGTGGAGGAGGCTCCGACGGAGGCCCTGTTCATCGACCCGCAGCACCCCTATACGAAGCTGCTGCTGTCGGCGATACCGGTAGCCGATCCTGAGGTGACGAGAAATAAGAAGAGGATAGAAATAAGGGGAGAAGTTCCGAGTCCGATAAACCCCGGGCCCGGCTGTCTTTTTGCCGACAGATGTCCTCTTGCCACTGACAGATGCTTTAAGGAGAGGCCCGAGCAGAAAATGGTAGAAAATCACCACTATGTCGCCTGTTTTCAGGTGGGCTGAGAACGGCGGACCCCGGGAAAGCCGGATCAGCGATTACGGCAAATAATATACAATTTTAAGGACGTGGATATATGAGGATAGCTGAAGAAAAGCTGGTTGAATATTTAAACGCGGAAGACCTGGATGCGGTCTTTATTCAGAAGAATGAGAATGTCAGATATATAAGCTCTTATACCGGAGACGATTCTTATCTGATGATCGACAGAAGGGGAAACCGCATCTTTATAACAGATCCCCGCTACACCGAGCAGGCAGGGGAGGAATGTCCGGAGTATTCCCTGGTGGAATGGAGAAGTGAATATGGGAGTGTGGCCGCGGCAGTGGCCGGAATAGCAAGAAAGGAAAAATATTCAAGGCTCGGCTATGAGAGCGATGTCATGGTGGTTTCTTTTTTTGAGGAAATGACCAAGGAGGCTTCCTTTGAGAGCGTCGGCTTAAAGGGCGTCGTGGAGGGCTTAAGGTCGCATAAAACAAAGGAGGAGATAGAGCTGGCACGTATAGCCTGCGATATTACCTGCCGTGCTTTTGAGAGGATACTTGAGGACATAAGAGTGGGGGTGACGGAAAAGGAGCTGGCGGCGCGGCTTTCTCTGTATATGGTTCTTGAGGGGGCGGATACGCAGCCCTATGGGAATATACTGATCTCTGGCAAAAGAACGTCGCTGCTGCATGGGATACCGTCGGAAAAGGCTGTAGAGTACGGCGATTTTGTTCTTATGGATTTCGGCTGCCAGTATAAGGGCTATATGTCCGATATGACCAGGACAGTTATAGTGGGGCGGGCAAACGACAGGCAGAGAGAGGTTTATGAGCTCGAGCAGAAAATGGTTCAGGATGTGGAGGCTTTTATCAAGGATGGAGTAAGCGCGGCGGACGCATATAAGGCCTCCTTAAAGCATCTTGAGGGAACGGAGTACATGCCCTACCACTATACGGGAATAGGTCACGGAGTAGGTCTGTTCGTACATGAGCTCCCGTTTATGGGGCCGAAATCGAAGGATATGATATACAAAGATACGGTAATGACGGTTGAACCCGGCATATATATACCCGGCTGGGGAGGAGTCCGTATCGAGGATCAGATAGTTGTGACCGAAACCGGCAATGAAATACTTACATGGGCTGAAAAGGAGCTGATAGAGCTGTGAACGATAAATATCTTAAGAGACTTACATATGAACTCGGCAAAGAAAAGCTGGATGCATTTCTGATATGTCCGGGAGAGGAATTCAAATTTCTGACCGGCTTTGATCCGATGTTTTGTGAAAGGTTTCAGGGGCTCTTCGTCAAGAAAAGCGGGGAGGCCTTTTATATATGCAATCTTTTATATGAAGAGGAATTAAAGAACGCGCTACCGGGAAGTATAAAGATATACAGCTGGTTCGACGGCGAAAGGATGACGGATGTAGTCAATAAGGCTCTGTCGTCTGAGAAGCTTATCGGGGGAAGGATAGGCGTCAATTCCACGGCACAGGGCTTCAACCTCCTGGAGATCGCGGCAAATATGAAGGTGAGCTTTGTAAACGGTAAGCCCCTGCTGGAGAAGATCAGGATGATAAAGGACGAGGACGAGCTGGATTACTTGAGGTATTCCGCAGGAATCGCCGATAAGGTCTTCGAGAAGGTGCTGGACATCATAAAGCCGGGAGTGTCGGAGAGGGAGATTCAGGAATTTCTTATGGAAAGCATGGTATCCCTGGGAGGAGATACGCCTGAGTGCATAGTAGGCTGCGGAGCCAACAGCTCTTATCCGCACTACAGCGATAATAAGGGTATTGTGAAGGACAGGGACATCGTACTGCTGGACTACGGCTGCACCTACAGGGGACTTTATTCGGATATGTCCCGCACGGTTTTTGTCGGTGAGCCCGATGCGAAGCTCCGGGAATGCTATGAACTGGTGCTTAGAGCCAATGAGGAGGCGGAGGCGATGGTGACCGAGGGAGCCTATGTTCCGGACATAGATAAGAAGGCCAGAAAGATTCTCGACGAGAAGGGCTATGCGCATACCCTGATAAACCGCCTTGGCCACGGCATAGGCTATACTGTGCACGAGGCGCCGGATATCAAGCAGTCCAATAAGATAAAGCTCGTGAAGGGAATGGCTTTTTCCATAGAGCCCGGTATATATATAGGCGGAGAGTTCGGTATAAGGATAGAGGATATAATGATAGTCAATGAGGGGGGCAGGGGCGAAAGGCTGAATAAGGCGCCTAAGGAGCTCGTGGTACTGTAGATGTGTCCTCTTATCACCAATATCCAGAAATATTCTATCCACGACGGTCCGGGAATAAGGACAACGGTATTCTTTAAAGGCTGTCCGCTGCACTGCCTGTGGTGCCACAATCCCGAGACCCAGAGCTTTGAAAACGAGATATGGGATGTGTGCGAAGGGGTCGCCCGTGAAGCGGATATAGACGGGCTTATGGAGGAGATTCTCAAGGACAGGATATTCTACGATGAATCGGGAGGCGGAGTAACACTGTCGGGGGGCGAGGTCCTGGCGCAGGATGGGGAGTTTCTGCTGGAGCTGCTGAAGAGGCTGAAAACAGAGGCCATACCTGTTTTTATTGATACCTGCGGCGCTGTGCCCTATGAGAGGATAAAGCCTTTGCTGGTCTATGTCAGGGCTTTTTTATATGACCTTAAGCTCATGGACAGCGAAGAGCACCGGCGGTACACCGGCAGCGGGAACGGGGTCATTCTGGACAATTTAAAGCGGCTTTGGGAAGATGGCGCGGCGATATATATAAGAGTGCCTATGATAAAGGGCCTGAGTGCCCAAAAGGGCAATATTGATAAAATGATATGCTTTCTTAAGGATAACGGGATAAGGCCCGAGGGAATAAATCTGTTGCCATATCACGATACGGGCAGCGGGAAATATCAAAGGCTGGGGAGAGCTTATGAGGGTGAGAGCTTTGAGGCCCCTGGCAGTGATGAAATGGAAGAATACGTAAAGCAGCTCACGGCGGCAGGATTTAAAAATGTCAGGATCGGCGGGTAGTTTTTTGGGAGTGGAAGTAACTATTCAGAACACAGGGGGTTCCAAACAGTTACGAGTGGAGCAGCTCGCGAGAGTTTATAAAGGAGAAGAAAATGGAAGAACGCGGAATGAACGAGAGAATAAAGAAATTGAGAAGGGTGAGCATGGAGACTGCTCCGCATATCGACCTGGAGCGGGCCAGGATAGAGACGGAGGTTTATAAGAAATATGAGGGCAAGGTCTCTGTGCCGGTTTTGAGAGCCCTGGTGCTGAAGGAGTATTTTTCACGAAAGACTCTATATCTGGGAGATGGCGAGCTTATCGTCGGAGAAAAGGGGAATGCGCCCCAGGCGTCACCTACCTTTCCTGAGCTTTGCTGTCATTCAGAAGAGGATATGCATGTTATGAACGACCGTGAGCTCGTTTCATTTAAGGTTACCGAAGAGGATATAAAAAACCAGGTCGGGGAGATAATCCCCTATTGGACAGGCAGGACGGTGAGAGAGCATCTGTTGAACCAGATGACCGATGAGTGGAGAGCGGCTTACGAGGCCGGCATGTTCACCGAATTTATGGAGCAGCGCGGCCCCGGACATACCTGCGGTTCTAAAAAGATTTTTGAAAAGGGGTATCTCGATTATAAGGCGGATATCGAAAAGGCTCTGGAGGAGCTCGATTTTTTGAACGATCCGGAGGCTCTGGATAAGAAAGAGGAGCTTACCGCGATGTCGATAGACTGTGATGCCTTATGCATACTGGGCGAGCGTTACCATGAGCTGGCTCTGGAAATGGCCGCAAAGGAGACTGACCCCGTCAGGGCGGAGGAGCTCAGGGCGATAGCGGCTAATTGTGCGGTGGTACCCGCGCATAAGCCTCAGACCTATTGGCAGGCGATACAGATGTACTGGTTCACTCATCTCGGAGTCACTACGGAGCTAAATCCCTGGGATGCCTTTAGT
Organism: Lachnospiraceae bacterium; assembly: GCA_017453965.1. Lineage (GTDB taxonomy): Bacteria > Bacillota > Clostridia > Lachnospirales > Lachnospiraceae > NK4A144. Next base: position 3,986 of record JAFTEI010000093.1, on the reverse strand, counting down.
CCGGGAAGACTGGATCAGCACTTGAATCCCTTCTACGAGAAGGATACCGCCGAAGGCCTTCTGGACGATGAAAGGGCCAAGGAGCTTTTGGAGTGCCTGTGGGTAAAGTTCCACAATCAGCCCGCGCCGGTCAAGGTGGGAATCACTTTAAAGGAGAGCGCGACCTATACGGATTTTGCAAATATAAATACAGGGGGGATTAAGCCGGACGGCTCTGACGGAGTCAATAATGTCAGCTATCTTATACTGGACTGCATGGACGAGATGAAGCTGGTCCAGCCCAATTCCAACGTACAGATATCAAAAAAGACCCCGCTTAAGTTTTTGAAACGTGCCTGCGAGATATCCAGAAAGGGCTGGGGACAGCCTGCCTTTTACAATACCGATGAGATCGTGCAGGAGCTTTTGAACGCCGGAAAGACCCTTGAGGATGCCAGACTCGGCGGCTCCAGCGGCTGTGTGGAGACCGGAGCCTGGGGAAATGAGGCATATATCCTTACAGGATATCTGAACATACCCAAGATACTGGAGCTGACCCTGTTTAACGGCTATGACCACTATTCGGGAAAACAGCTGGGGCTTAAGCTTGGAAATGCCGAGGACTTTAAATCTTATGAGGAGCTCTTTGAGGCCTTTAAAAAGCAGCTCGAGCATTTTGTCAATATCAAGATAAAGGGAAACAACGTTATTGAGCGCATCTATGCCAAGGAAATGCCTGCCCCCTTTCTTTCGATAGTCACAAATGACTGCATATCAAAGGGCAAGGACTACAACGCGGGAGGCGCCAGGTACAATACCACCTATATCCAGGGCGTTGGGATAGGTACGATATCGGATTCTCTCGCGGCTATAAAATATAATGTATTTGATAAGAAAAAATTTTCAATGAGGGAGCTTATCGATGCTCTGGAAAAGAATTTCGAGGGCTGTGAGGATATTTATAAGGCGGTCCATGAGGAAAGCCCGAAGTACGGCAATGACGATGACTATGCCGATGATATAATGCGCAGCGTATTCGAGCTCTACAGGGATACGGTTACTGGAAGGCCGAATACCAAGGGAGGGGAGTACAGGATAGACATGCTTCCGACCACGTGTCACGTCTATTTCGGAGATGTGATGATAGCAAGCCCGAACGGCCGGCTTGCGCATAAGCCTGTTTCAGAGGGGATATCTCCCGAAAAATCGGCGGATGTCAAGGGCCCCACGGCTGTAATCAAATCCTGTGCCAAAATGGATCATATCTCGACAGGAGGGACGCTCTTGAACCAGAAGTTTACTCCCTCTGTCGTTGCCGGGGAAGCGGGCCTGGATAATATGGCTGCGCTTATAAGGTCCTATTTTTCAATGGATGGACATCATATTCAGTTCAATGTCATCGACAGGCAGACTTTAATAGATGCCCAGAATAACCCGGATGAATACAGAGATCTTATCGTCAGGGTCGCCGGCTATAGTGACTATTTCAGGAATTTAAGCAAGGCGCTGCAGGATGAGATAATCATGAGAACTGAGCAGAGCTTTGAGTGATACACGTTAGCAGAATAATACATCAGACAAAAAGAGCGGCCCGTTAAATCGGACCGCTCTCTTGTTTTCCTTAATGATTTCAAATCTGACGATACGTCGTCAAATCGTTCTGTTCAGGCTCAGCCGCCGTAGTAAGCTGCGACCTTCTTTAAGTCGCCAAGGCTGTGCTTACGAAGAACAGCCTCGCTTCCGCCGTATACATTGAGAAGTGTGTTCCATTCCTTCTGTGTAAAGGTGCCTGCATTGCCGTCCTTATCCGTGAAGTTGAGGGTTCCGGTTGCTGCTGCGGCGGGAGCTGCCGTAGTAGCAGCGGTTGTGGAAGTAGAAGCTGCAGGTGTTGTAACAGCTGTAGCTGCGGGTGCTGCAGCAGCGGGTGTCGTAGCTGCAGGGGTCGCTGCTGTAGTAGCGGGTGTTGAAACCTTGGTTGTAGCTGTTGTTGCTGTAGCAGCTGCCGGTGCTGTCGCGCCTGCTGCCTGCTGCTGTGCGAGCATAGCCATCATGAGCTGCATCTGAGCTGCGCTGGGAGTGGCGCCGTTAGCTGACAGTGCAATGGGGGTCGCGATAGCTACCGCATTGGGGTCAGCAACATTTGTAGCGCTTACAGCCGGAGCGGGCAGGGATTTCTTGGTTGCCTCGATCGCCGCTTCGCCAAGGAAGTTGGGCTTGTAAACTGCGTATATATGCTGTGTTGACTGGATGTTTGTCAAAGGAGAGCTCCATCCGCAGAAAGTAGAGCCGCCGACTACCGGAACTGCCGGAGGGGTTACATTTGTGCCCTTAACGACCCATTCGCCCTTGGTATTTCCGCCGTATACAAAGGTTACGAAGACCTTCTGGTCAGCGGGGGTATCGGCTGTAGGTGTCTGAGCAAAGCAGACGGTACCCGAGGTAAAGGTAAGTGCCAGTGAAAGAACTAAAGCAGTGATCTTTTTAAATGATTTCATAATATCCTCCTATCCATATTTATAATGGTGTTTTAAAAACATTGCATATGATAACACCAAAGAATAAATAAATCCAGTATTAATTTACATAATTCTGAAAGTCTACATTGCTTTTCTATTGACAAAATAACACTATGGTGATATTTTTAATAAAACCTATTAAGCCAATAGGAATAGTAGGAATAAATAAGGAGGCCGGAACATGAAACTAAATTCTTTACTCGTTCACGGGGCGGTAGACGGAGACGAATTTACAGGCTCAGTCAATATACCTATATACCAGACTTCAACCTATAAACAGTGGGGGCTGGGAGATTATAAATATGAGTATTCCAGGACAGGAAATCCGACCAGGGAGGCTCTGGAAAAAACCATAGCCCTGCTGGAGGGCGGCTACGGCGGACTGGCCTTTGCAAGTGGGATGGCGGCGATCACAACGGTGCTTCTGAGTTTAAGGGCCGGGGACAGGGTCATTATCCCGGATAATTTATATGGCGGCACCTTCAGAGTCGTGGATAAGGTTTTTAAAAATCTTGACATTGAGTATTCGATAGTTAGTCCCTCAGATATGGAGGGCCTGGAAAAGGAGCTTCAGGCGGGAGGAGTTAAACTGGTGCTGGTTGAAACTCCCACAAATCCGCTTATGGATATAACCGATATTCAGGCGGTCTCGGATATAGCCCACAGGTATGATGCCCTCGTGGCGGTGGACAATACGTTTATGTCGCCGTATCTGCAGCGCCCTCTGGAGCATGGAGCGGACATAGTGATCCATTCGGCTACGAAATACATAGGTGGACATTCCAACACAGTGGCCGGTCTTGTGGTGACTAAGACAAAGGAGCTCTATGATAAATACCAGTTTTTACAGAATGCGGCCGGCGGTGTCCTCGGTCCCTTTGATTCGTTTATGCTGCTGACGGGGTTAAAGACCCTGGGGGTAAGAATGGACAGGCACGAGGAAAATGCGGCAAAAATCTTTGATTATTTGAAGACGGAGAGCGCGGTCACAAAGATATATTATGCAGGCGATCCTGATAAAAAGGGCTATGAGGTTCAAAAAAAGCAGGCCGACGGTTTCGGCGGAATGCTCTCCTTCGTTGTGGATGAGGCATATGACCATAAGAAATTTGTAAAAGCATTGAAGGTCATAACTCTTGGGGAGTCTTTGGGAGGAGTGGAGTCGCTTATCTGTCATCCGGTATCCATGACACATGCGGCAATAGATAAGGAAATAAGAGATAAGGCCGGCATAGTGGAGCGGATGCTGAGGCTGTCCGTGGGCATAGAGGCTGTAGAGGACCTTATAGATGATTTAAAGCAGGCCTTTGGGGCCTCGAGGAATTGATCAGAAAGGATGGTATCAGATGAGATATTATAATGATGTAAGGGAAATAGTCGGGAAGACCCCGCTTTTGAAGCTTAACCGTATCGGAAGGATAGGAAATGTGAATATTTATGCGAAACTGGAATATCTTAATCCCGGCGGGAGCATGAAGGATAGAATAGGTT
>JAFTEI010000007.1 GCA_017453965.1 Lachnospiraceae bacterium | reverse complement strand
TTCTGCTGTCTGAACTGAACTGATACCGTCCTGAGCGTTGGCGGAAGCCTGGGTAAGGCCTCTGATCTGCCTTCTCATTTTTTCTGAGATTGAAAGTCCTGCTGCGTCGTCCGCTGCACGGTTGATCTTATAACCTGATGAAAGCTTCTCTGTTGACTTTGTAACTGTTCCCTGTGTCACGCCCAACATTCTGTTGGAATTCATTGCTTTTAAATTGTGCTGTACTACCATAATTTTACCTCCTTGTGTTTAGCCCGGGCAAATCCGTTTACCCGGTTTGCCTTGTCCTTAAGTTTTTAAATTCCTTTATAATAAGCGGGAAGCCCCAGGATTCTCCCCGGCTATTACCCTTTTACTTTGCGTTGGTGTAGTAACGCTTCTTCGGCTTGTCGTCGCCCTTCCCCTTGTTCATCCACTTTTCGGGATGCTCCTCTTCTCTGTGGTACTTCGGGATAAGCTTCCTTACCTCCTCATCCTCGATGCTGTTCTCAAGAGCCTTGCTTCTGACGATCTTGATCTCCTTCGGAGCGTCTATCATTATCCTTGTGTTGTTCTTGGTGCCTCCGAGGAAGACTATCTTTATGTTGTCCCCTATCATCAAAAACTCTTCTGTTGCGACTGACATTCTTAACATCTCACTACCTCCCTGAACCTTTTTTAATGTCTTATTGTTCTTCCTTGTACAAATTTGACATTTTATAAACTTTGTTACATTTTTGGTGGTACAATGTAGTTTCATTTCTAATATGACCCAGGACGGTCATTTAGCAGGATCAGGGAGGATAATGGTTATGGGAACAACAATACCGATTAAAAACAGCGACGATTTAAGCAGAATCAAGGAGTATTATTCGAGCGTAAAAATCAAACCCAGAAATTATCTGCTGATAGTTTTCGGCGTGAATACTGCCTTACGGATAAGCGACATATTGAACCTAAAATGGGAGGATATATATGATAGTATTTCCAAGAGCTACAGGGACCACGTTTCACTGACCGAGCATAAGACAGGTAAGGAAAATACAGTATTTTTGAATTCCTCTGTCAAAAATGCCCTTGAGAAATACAGGACCAGCTTTATCAAAACACCGGACGGATATCTATTCAAGAGTAATAAGGGCTGCAACCGTCCTATAAGCCGCCAGCAGGCTTACCGTATCATAAAAGAAGCGGCGGCCTATGCCGGCTACAATAACGGTATAAGCTGCCACTCACTGCGCAAGACCTTCGGATATTGCGCATTAAAAAAAGGAATCTCTCCCGCTGTGATAATGAAGATATACAATCATTCCTCATTCAGGGTGACCCAACGATATCTTGGTATAGACCAGGACGAAAAAGATGAGGCCTACAAAATTTTAAATCTGTAGACAAATAAAATTCAAATTGTATCAAAATAAATACAATTTGCCCCTTAAGTAACAGAATTTTGATCCGATATATAAGTCAGAAAGAAACAAACACACTAAAAAATGTAACAAAATTTATATTTTGTTGCATTTTTTAGTGCATTTTTTAATGCATTTACACAAAAACCCCGACATTCGTCGGGGTTAATTAAGAGTCGTATCCTTCAATAGACCTCCCACATTTTTATTATACAACCGCATAACCTCAATTACCACATAAACTTACACTCCAATCACCTTCCTTGCGAATATCAAGTTTAAGATGTAAAATATTCATATATATATAATTAACGAATTTGGGGGGATATTTCATGATATTCAATAATTGGGAAATCGAATTAAAGAGCGGCAAAACAAAGACAGTTTCCATCAATATTTCTGAAGAGGGCGGTCATGAGCACGACACCACCGCAATGCTGGATGCAGCCAAACAGAAAGCGGATATTTTTGAGGTCTTTGATGTAGCTATCGTCAACAATGCAAATAGCACGATTCGTTTAAAGAACACCGTTTTCAACGTCCAGGAAATCGCCGCGATCTCCTGCGACACGAAAGAGGTCAGGGGATAAACAGGGCCAAAAGTGAAATAAACATGACAAGACTTGGATTATTAACGATGTTATTATCCCTTAAGGCATTATTGGAAGATGGGAAAGCAGAAAAGGCTCTGGAACTGATAAACGAAGTTATAACTGAGGCAAAACGAAGCGACAAATAATTAATCGATATTAAACCCGTAGCTTAAGGCTGCGGCGTAGCTGTCTCCATCGTATGACCAAAGGTATAAGCATCACAGCCCAGGCTATGGGTTCACATATTATGATTGCAGTATAGCCGATTCTTGGGGCAAGGAAAACGGCTATCAGCACCTTGCACATGAGTTCAGCAAAGCTAGAAGCCAGCGTCATCAGACTCTCGCCTATCCCCTGCAGGCTGTTTCTGATGCAGCATACCGAAGTACACAGGAAATAGAACAGCGTGTCAATTCTTATATACATTGCCCCTGTCGAAAGCACACTTTCCTCGGTACTGGCGGAGATAAGAGATATGATCTGCGGTCCGAAAAGCCAGGACAGCGCTGCCATACAAAGATCCCATATCAAAATAACGATTATTGACTGCTTTGTTCCCTGCCATATCCTGTCGTATTTTCTCGCCCCATAATTCTGACCGCTGAAGGTTGCCAGGGCGATGCCGAAAATTCCGTTAGGCACCATGAATACCATCGTCGCCTTTCTCGCAGCGGTATGTGCCACAATAGTGTAAGGCCCGAAGGTATTTATTGCCCCCTGCAAAATCAGTGTTCCCATATTGACCAGGGAGAACATCAAGGCCATGGAAAAACCGGTAGAAACTATCTTCCCGGCCACAACAGGTGAATAAGCAAAATCCGCCCTGCTGACATGCAGCAGCGGATAGCGCTTTATGATCCGGACCATACAGGCTGCGGCGCAGATACCCTGTGAGAGGACTGTGGCTACGGCCGCCCCCGCCACTCCCATATTGAGGCCCAGAATAAACAGATAGTCCAGACCGATATTCAAAAAAGAAGAGACTATGAGAAGGATAAGCGGAGTCGCCGTATCTCCTACTGCCCGCAAAACTGCAGCGCATACATTATAAAGGGAAGTAAAGATCAGTCCCACTATTAAAACACAGATATATTGAAGAGCAAGCGGCATAAGCTCCTCTTCTATCTGGAGAACGTTTAAAATCGGCTTTATGAATATAAGGGATATTCCGGTAAACAGGAGGGTAGACACTGCTCCCACCAGAAATGATGATGCCACTGAGCGCTTAAGATTGGCCTCGTCCTTGGCACCAAAATACATTGCGACTACGATAGCGAAGCCGTTACTCATACCGTTGATAAAGCCTATCAGAAAATCCGCCAGCGGAGTCGTCGCACCCACCGCTGCCAGCGACAGCTCACCCAGGGTCTCTCCCACTATCCGCACATCCACCAACGTATAAAACTGCTGAAAGAGCTGCCCAATGACCAGTGGCAGAGCGTACAGCAATATCAGTTTGATGGGCTTCCCACGAGTAAGATCTTTCATGATGACTTGATTATATTCATCGGGGGCGTGTCGCCCCTCGCTAACTGTATGCTTTCAACTTATCGCTTCCGCTCTTCGCTGGCATACTGTAACCTCGGGGCGACAGGATTCGAACCTGCGGCCCCCTGCTCCCAAAGCAGGTGCTCTACCAAACTGAGCCACGCCCCGTTATACCTTATTTCTTTCCTTTTTACTTCTTTCTGCTTTGCTCTATTATTAAATTTCGCGCCCCGAAACGCAACAACTATAGCACTAATCAGCTTTCTTTTCAATTATTATAACGATTTTTTACACAAAAATATCATTATTGTTTATAATAAGCTCAAAATCCGCAGTGTTAAAGCGGCTCACAAATATCAGGAGGAATCTAAATGAAAGTACTTATTTTAAACGGCAGTCCCCGCCCTCAGGGCAACACTGCCATCGCATTGGCTGAAATGGAAAAGATATTTGAAAAGGAGGGTATCGAGACCGAGCTCATACATATCGGGAATAAGGACATCCGCGGCTGTATCGCCTGCGGCAGCTGCTACTCAAAAGGAAAATGCGCCTTTGACGATATTGTAAACGAGATCGCTCCGAAATTTGAAGCCGCCGACGGACTCGTTGCCGCGACGCCGGTCTACTATGCCTCTGCCAACGCAACCCTCATCGCCCTGCTCGACAGGCTCTTCTACAGCACGCATTTCGACAAGACCATGAAGGTCGGAGCAAGTGTCGTCGTTGCAAGAAGAGGCGGCTTGAGCGCCACCTTCGATGAAATAAACAAATACTTCACGATAAGCGGAATGCCCGTGGCCTCGAGCCAGTATTGGAACAGCGTTCACGGAACGGCGCCTGGCGAAGCAAGGGAGGATGCAGAGGGTCTGCAGGTCATGCGTACACTGGCCTCAAATATGAGCTTCCTTATGAAGAGCATTGCCCTGGGAAAGGAAAAATTCGGCCTGCCCGAAAAGGAAGAACAGATATCGACCAACTTCATAAGATAGGTTTACATAACTCCGATGTAGAAATTACAGGGGGCTGTTTCAACAGCCCCTTCACATCCTACCTCTTCAAACTCAACATCAGCCCCTTCAGCTGATCCAACAGCTTCCCATAGGCCATCATGCAGTCACCGTGCCTGTGCCGGATATCCATGATCCTGTTTTCCTTGGCCGCCATCTCCAGGTATAAGGCCTTTTCAGAGAGCTCCTCCGCCCCTATGCTCTTGGCCGTGCTCTTCACCGCATGCACCTGTATCCTGTAATTCTCCCAGTCATCCGTGCTGAAGTAGCTCTGCATCTCGCCCATCCTGTTGGCCTCTATAAATTCCTTGAGCATCTCCAGATAGAAATCCTTATCTCCCGCACAGTAGTCCAGGCCAGCGGCCGTATCCAGAAAATCTATCTTCAGGATCCAGTCTCCCTCCTTATTCTCGCCGACCGCCTGCTCCTTTTCCACGATAATGACCTTATCCGCCGGAAGATGCTTTATCAGCGTGCTCTTAAGCTCCTCTATCATTACCGGCTTGGAGATATAGTCCGAAAAGCCCTTGCTCAGGTACTCCTCCCTTGCCCCCAGCACCGCGTTGGCCGTCATCATGATGACCGGCGGCAGGGCGTCTCCGTATTTTTCCCTCAGCTTGTCAAAGGTCTCCAACCCATCCATTCCCGGCATCATATGGTCGAGGAAGATCACGTCAAATTTTTCAAGCTCGACCATCGCTATACATTCGGCTCCGTTCTTGGCCGTACTTATCCTGATCTTGTTGGGCTTGAGGAAGCCCTGGATGACCTTGATATTCATATCCACATCGTCCACCACGAGGATATGTGCGTCCGGCGCGATATAGTCCCTTTCGCCCCTGTCCTTTATCCCCCGCAGCGACCCGTCCGCCTCCACGTACTCATCCTCGCTCACTCCGACTATCCTCTGGGGTATCCTGGCCGTAAACGTGCTGCCCTTTCCAAGCTCGCTCTCCACTCCGACGCTGCCGCCCATCATTGCCACAAAGCTGGAGGTTATCTGAAGTCCGAGGCCGGTTCCCTCGATAAACTTATTCTTCTCCTCGTCGACCCTCTCATAGGCATTAAAGAGCTTGCCCTGATTTTCCTTCGCGATTCCCGACCCGGTGTCCACCACCGAGACAATGAGGATAAGGGTATCCTCATCCTTTTCCCCGTCCACGTTTAAGGTGACCTTCCCCTCCGCCGTGTACTTTACAGCATTGGTCAAAAGGTTGGTGATTATCTGCCTTATCCTTACCTCATCCCCGTAGAGAATATATCTGGATATCTCCGCCGGCATGTTTATCTCCAGCTCCAGCCCCTTCTCCTGGGCTCTTAAGAAAATAAGGTGGTAGCAGTCATTTATCACTGAAATGATGGGATATTCCGTCTCGACCAGCTCCATCTTACCCGACTCGATCTTGGAAAAATCCAGGATATTGTTGATAAGGGAAAGCAGGCTTTTGCCGGAATTCTCAATATTTTTCGAGTAATCCCTTATGTTGGAATCCCTGCTGTCACGCAGTATCATAGTATTCATTCCGAGAATCGCATTGATGGGAGTACGTATCTCATGGGACATCTTCGCAAGGAAGGAGCTCTTCGCGCTGTTGGCCTTGATCTCGTTCTCCCTGGATATCTCCAGCGCCTTCATCGTCCTTTTAAGCTCCCTGAAATCCTCTGTCTCCAGCGAGAAAAACATGATGAGAGCCGAAATCGTACCTGCAAAGAAGACCAGCCTGACCTGCGGCATAAAGGCCCCCTGGACAAAGCCGAAAAGCAGCGGGATAGATACAAAAGCCGTATGTATAAAGTACTTGTTCTTTTCGATGGACCTTCTCTTGACCCACAGCACAAAGGCGGCGTGTACAAGATACCAGGCAGCCGGGATGCAGTACAAAAGGTAGAGCGGCCCTCTCACAAATTTGCCGTCTGCGAATTTAAAGATCATACCATTGAATTGATTCAAAACATATATGAACATAAATACAGCAGAAACGACACCGTCCACGATCTGCCCCGCAAAGGCCTTGCTTCTTAAATAAGTATAGACATAGTTCGTTCCGCAAAAGGCAAAGGTGGAAAAAGCGACGTGATAGAGCATTAACAGCAGGGAATTGAGACCTGTGGGAACATGACCCGAATAGGTTATGGTAAAGATAGTCAGAATGTCCAAAATGCCGCAAATAACACCGGAGAGAAGAAAACTCTTGAAGACGCGGTTTCTTCCCTCACTCCTCTCGTACTGCGCATGGAAAATTGCAAACAGCACCGCAATAATGATCAGGCCGGCTATATCATAGGCAATATCGTAGCTTAAATACATGATCTCCTTTAAAAAACAGGGGCTCTCCCCAGTAACATCTTATCTACAGTCCCCGGGAACTGCTCCATCCATCAATTATAAATAATTTATAGTAAAATGGGCCTCTCCCGTTTTATCTGTTTCCATTATAATATAGGAAGGACGTCTCCCCTCCTGTCTCGGATAGGAAAGGCTCCCCGGATTTAAGACCACGAGGCCGCGGCTCTTCTCCATCAGGGGCTTATGGGTATGGCCGAACATGACGATGTCGACCTCTCTGTCCCTGGCCTCCTCCGCTATCATTTCAGGGCCTATCGAAACATTGTACCGGTGCCCGTGTGTCACGAATATCTTATATTTATCCGCGTTAAAGGTGAGCTCCCCCGGCAGCTCCGAAAAGAAATCGTTATTCCCTCTCACCATCATGCAGGGACATCCGGCGATACTCTGGATCCTCTCCTCGTCTCCCTCCACATCTCCGCAGTGTATCAGGAGTTCAAAGGGCCCGGACCTCTTTACCGCCTCTTTAAAATTATCCAATTTCGCGTGTGTATCACTTACTATCAGAATTCGCATACGTCTCTATTTCCGCCCTGACGGCCCTAAGTGCCTTTCCTCTGTGACTCCTTGAATTTTTAACCTCCGCTGGAAGCTCGGCAGTGGTCTTTTCAAATTCCGGCAGGATGAAGATTGGATCATAGCCGAAGCCGTTGCCGCCCTTCTCCTCATAGCCTATCCTTCCCTCCATGACACCCCTGACCACCTTCTCGCTTCCGTTAGGGAAGATCACGGCCGCCGCGCAGACGAACCTGGCCGTCCTCTCTTCATCTGGGATACCCTCAAGTCTTTCAATGATATTCCTGTTCTTAATGTGATAGGAGGTATCCTCTCCCATATATCTCGAGGAATAAATACCCGGCTCCCCGCCGAGCGCATCCACCTCAAGACCGGAGTCGTCGGATATCACCAGCTGACCCGTCTGCTTCCAGACAGCCCTCGCCTTTATAAGCGCATTCTGCTCAAAGGTCTCGCCGTCCTCCACAATGTCGGCCTCTACCCCCGCCTCCTTCATAGAAATAATATTATCACAAAAATCCCTTAAAATCTCCCTGATTTCAGACATTTTATCTTTGTTTCCTGTAGCAAATATTATCTTCTCTATCTTCATTTACTGCTCTCCTCTTCATTGATTCCACTGCGCGGCTCTGCGATACCGAAGTAAAGTCCAATCGCCTTTGTCATTCCCTCGGCCGCCCTGGCCGCAAATTTATCCGAAGCTGCGGTCAGGGCATCCCTCTTATTTGTAATATATCCCAGACAAAGCTCCACCTCGTCCGGACCCGCTGCCTCCGTCGTCCTTACACCGGTCCGCCTGGCGGTCTCCCTGTAGCTGCTTATCGTGCTGTCCGCCACTGCCTTAGCCAGGGCCTCCGCAAAAGCCTTAGCTCTATCTTCATAATAATAAGCGCTTATCCCGTGAGTTACCCTGGTATCCGGGTCCGCGTCGGTACGCAGCCTTATTATCAGGTCGGCCTGCGTATCCTCCGCAAGAGAATTCCTCAATTCAGCTGAAACGGCTTCGTCCGAGCTTCTGGTAAAATAAATGTGATAGTCCGAAGCTTCCTCCGCCTCTTCCAGGGCTGAGGACACATTCAATGTGATATCCTTCTCCGATACCCCGTAGGACACGGAACCGGTCTCATCTCCGCCGTGAGCCGCGTCCACTATGACTATCCTGTCATATTTCTCGTGTGGCGGTATCAGGGCCACGTACAGCTTATCCCCGGCAAGCTCCAGCTTTGTCTCATAAAACTTTGAGGACAGGAGCTCCAATACCGCATTCTCTCCCTCAAAGCCATAGCGGAAGGTGTTTATATTCCGAAGGTCGCCCGAAAAATAATTCTCCCTGAAAAAGCTGTCGGAGATTCCCGGTATTATTATCCTGACGATATGCTCCCTATAGTCGCTCTCGACCCCGATGTCCGCAAGGGACGTTCCCTCCGGCACCGGAACGGTAAGAAAGCCCTCCCTGTCGTCGATTCCCGTCTTTAAATTTTCACCTGTCTTAAGCTCCGAAGCCCTGTTCCACACAGCATTTGTACCGTACACCGAGGATATGGCAACCGGCTTCAGGAAATACGCCGCCGCAATTATGCCTGTACTCAATATAAGGCACACAGCCGCTATAAGTATATAAAAATAAGGTATTTCACCGGTATTTTTATTCTTGAAAATGTCCATTCCCGCGTAAACCTCAATTCAAGCGCTTCGGCGGTTTCGGCCCGGGGAACTGGTAGTAATCCGTCCTTATCATCCCGTTATATATCTTCCGTTTCTTCGCCGCCCTCATCCCCAGATACTTCTCGGTATCTTCATATGAAGATATTACATAGACCGACCAGGAATCGAGCCTTTTCAGCGCAGTACCAAAGCTCCTGTAAAGCTCGGGCAGCCTTTTCTTCTCCTCCAATCTCTCGCCGTAGGGCGGATTGGTTATTATAAAGCCGTACTTTTTGGCATGGCTCAGGTCCTTCACGTCCCTGGTCTGAAAATGGATATATTTATCCACTCCGGCCCTGGCCGCATTTTCCCGGGCCACCTTCAAGAGCTCCCCGTCTATGTCATAGGCCTGAATATCCGAGTCAAGGCCGCTCTTAATAAGCTCCCTGGCCTCCTCCTCACAATCCTTCCAAAGACGCGGGCTCACGATATTATCCCACCTTTTAGCGTTGAAATCACGGTTCATCCCCGGAGCTATATTAGCCGCCAGCATCGCGGCCTCTATCGGTATAGTCCCGCTGCCTGCAAAGGGGTCCACCAGTATCCTGCCCTCCCTCCAGGGAGTCAGCATTATGAGCGCCGCCGCCAGGTTTTCCGCTATGGGCGCCTCACCCTGCATGAGCCTGTATCCCCTCTTATGCGGCGAAACGCCTGTCGTATCCAGTCCTATTGTCACCTTATTCTTGAGGATAAATACTCTGAAAGGGTATTCCTCCCCGTCCTCCGGGAAGCTTTTTATGCCGTAGACCCCCGAGAGCTCATCCACCATGGCCTTTTTAACTATGGACTGAATGGCGGAGGGGGCAAAGAGGTCGGAGCGCACGCTGGAGGCCTTGCTCACCCAGAACCTTCCGTTTTTCGGAATAAAGTTCTCCCAGGCGACCTCCTTCACTCCCTCAAAGAGCTCGTCAAAGCTGCCCGCCTCAAACTCCGCCGCTTTTATGAGCACCCGCTCCGCGGTACGCAAAGAAAAGTTTGCGCGCGTCACAGCCTCTTCATCGCCCGCAAACTCTACTCTCCCGTCTTCCACATGGGTTATATCATAGCCGAGATCAAATATCTCTCTTTTTAAGACCGCTTCCAGCCCGAAATGACAGGTCGCGGCAAGTGTGTATCTGTCCATCCTCTCACCGGTATCTGTTATTTCTGGTCATAAGGTGCACCAGGATAAGCACCAGAAGCACCGGCCAGAAAATATACAGCATCGCACCTACAGCAGTCACGATAAAGCCCACTATCAAAACAATAAGGATCAATACCAGTGCGATAGTGACATATAGACGAATCTTGCGGGCAGTTTCCTCGCTCATGGCCTTATGCACCTTTTCCTTCGCATTCTTCGCGGTATTCCTGGCCTTTTCGGCAGCCCTGCCTCCATCAAAGAAGCCGCTGCCAGTGCCCTCCTCCTCCCAGCTCTCGTCGGCATAGGTGGATCTCGTGGAGCTGTCGCCCTGCGTATCTATTATGGTCCTGGCAATGAGTCTGGGATCGCCCAGCCCCTCCAGGGTCTCCGCCTCCGTCTTTCCCTTCCTGACCTCTCCTGCAATATACTCGTCGTAATACTGCATATTTTCGTTTATGACCTGTCCGCTCACATTGCCCGTGAGGGAGGCCTTGAGGTCATTTAAAAATTCATATTTTGTCATATAAATTATTCTCTCATCTGTGAAATGCCCTGACGCAGCATTTCAATCACTTCTTTTCTTCGCCTTTCTTTGAATCTGAAGCTTTAGTTTTTTCCGGCTTACCGTTATTGCGCTTTTTCCGATTTACGGCATACAGGATCCTGGAGATTATGAAGCCCAGCACCAGAAGTCCTGCGACACAGGCGACTCCGATCCCTATATAACGCTTTATCTCTCCGGCCTTCGAACGGATGATATAAAAGCTCTCTCCCTCATGGATTTTAAAGACCATATATCTTCCGTCCCGCAAGGTCTCCACCGGCCTTATGGCGGAACCGTCATTTACCGCCACACTGTCGATATCCTTATATTCATCCGCCAACAGTCTTGCTTCGTATTCATCTGTGATAGTACCGTATTCGCCGGATATTGTAAAGTTGAATTCATCCAGCAGCTCATACCCGTCCAGCAGAATATCCAGCGGCGCGGCACTCTTATGGTAGGAAAGGCTTGTCCCGCTGTAAAAATCTCCCACCAGCAGCAATACCGGGAAGGGCTCCGCAGAGGCTATGGTAGAGGTCTTGCTGATATAGTCCGCGTTTACTACGGTATTCTGACGGATATTCGTAAGGTCCTGTCTTTCCCAGACTCCGAAGCGCTCCATGTCCTCCGGCAGCTTCGGAAAATCTTCATAGGGGATCGAAGCTCCGTAATTGACCCTTCTCTCCTCAAGGATCTCATCATCCACCATAAAGATGACACGTATCTGCCTGAAGTCCTCCGGAGTATCAGGCAGCGAGGTGAGCATATGATATGTGATCTCTTTGGCTTCGTCCGCAAAGGTCAGTCCGTTTATCGCCGCCGTGTCGCTTACGAAATAATTGCCCGAGGCCGTCCCATCCTCATTGAGATAGCCCGCTATTGAGCCGTATTTTTCCCCCTTCTTGTCCTTTATCGTCACCATGGCGTAATTGCCCGATATGTCAAAGGCTTCGCCGGCAATTCCTCCCACGTAAGTATTGCCCTCCACCACTGCCATGGAATAGCTTTTCTTAACGAGATAGCCGCTTTTGCCGACTATACCGCCCGTATAATCGCCCTCATCCGTAAGCAGGCCTCCGTAATTTTCGCAGCGGATTATCGCTCCTACATCCGCCCTGCCCGCTATTCCTCCGGCATAGTCGCTCTTAACGCTTATCTGGCCGTTGTTGACGCACCTTATAACGGTCGCCTTCTGGATACGGTCATAATTGAGGCTTACATTCCCTCCGCTCACGACCTCGAAATCGGAGGTAAGGCTGGTGTCTACGTCCACGCTTCCGACTATACCTCCGCCGTTTATATCTGAAATTACTGTACCGAGATTGTTGCAGGACACTATCTTGCCCAGGCCCGGTGTCTCGTCCTCGTCATCCGAGATATCGGTGAAGATCTCATTGATATCGTCGGTATCCCTGAGCCTGGCAAATTCCTCGTCCACCTCGTCAAAGCCCTCATCAATAGTGTCGTTGACACTCTGCATCTGTGCCACCATCTTATCCAGCTGATCCCTTATTATCCTGTCGGAGACCTTAAGTCCGTCGGCCAGATTGTCCATAAGGATGTCTATCGCATCCACGCGGGCTGTAAGATCGTCGTCGGTCTTTCTGATCTCATTCTTATAGTCGTCGTAAACTCCCCTTAAGAAATCATCCAGCCCGTTCCCCAGCTCCCTTATGTCCTCAAGATCCTCCTTCAGATCGTCGGCGTCGTCTATCTCATGCTCCACGTAATCAATAAGGGTATCCGACTGGTTTATCATATCCTGCACTATGGGATTGAGGTTCTTCATCTGCTCTATACCCATAGTATCGTTAAAAATATCCCTCTCCAGGTAGGCCACTCCCTTTTGCACCGCATTGGCCGTGCTTCCCGAAGAGATGGTCGGGCCTGTCAGCGAATCTATATATTGAGCCGCCTGCCTCTGCTGCTCCAGCAGTCCATACATCTTATCCAGGTCGCCCTGAATGCTGTCCATGGCCTTTTCTGCCTTACCGCTCTTGATATCCATATCCAGGTCGTTTACACGGGCCCTGATCTCGTCTATCCTGCCGCGCAGATCCCTTTCCACACCGTCGTCCTTACAGCGGTAGTATTCCTTCCATTCCTTGATGCGGTCGCGCAGGTCATCCATGCTGTAGCGCACTGCGTCAATATTGAGCTGTGTCTTGTCGTCCTCAACTCCGAGCTTGTTATTCAGCTCCTCTGTCATATCGACGAGGCCGCCCATCTCGCCCTGGGCCTTGTCAATGGAATCATCGCTGTAGATATTCTGCACGTAGGGCTCAAATTCCCCGGCTATTCCGCCTATATTTTTTCTCCCGTTCACACGGCCGTTGTTTTCACAGCCATAGAGGATGCCCCTTTCGTAGCCTACGATTCCGCCGGTGTTGTACCCGAGATGGGCATAGCCTACCCTGGCCTGATTTGTATTCCCCACAAGGGTGCCCTTGGACACTCCGGCTATTCCGCCGGTGTAGTTAACCTTATGTTCATTTTCAAATCTCTCCAGCAGGTCGTCATCCTTTAAGTCGATATTGTCCGGATTTAATTTGCTCAGCTGATCCGTTTCATCGTCATCGGAATCGTCTTCCTCCGTATCCTCGCCGTCCCCGCTTACGGTCTTCTTCTTCTCATCCTTTAAGAGGTCTATCCTCTCGCTCGCGCTCTTCTTATCGGCGTTCACTTCTCCCTTATTTATGCAGCCCGCAATGATGCCCTCGTTGTATCCGGCTATTCCGCCGGTCCTTCTCGTAGCCAGCACCTCGGCTTCGTTGGTGCACATTATGATATTTGCCGAGGGCATATTCCGTCCGGCAATACCTCCCACGGCCTCTTCCGCAAGAATGCTCCCGGCAAAGACACAGTTTTCTATGGTCCCGTAGTTTATTCCCGCTATTCCGCCGATGTTTTTCATACTCCCCTTGGGAGTGAGCCTTCCTTCGACCCGCAGATCCATCACCACGCCTGTTTTGGCCACCGAACGTATAAAGCCGCTCTCCGAAGCTGCCTCATCGATCACAAAGCCCTTTATGGTATGCCCGTTTCCGTTCAGATTTCCCGCCATCATCGCAATGGGCTTAAATTCTCTTCCGCTCAAGTCCAGGTCGGCGGTCAGGATAAACTCCCTGTTCCTGGTGTAATCCTCCGCCGTGCTCTCTTCCGCCAGCTTCATCAGGGCGTCCACATTTGATATTTTTACCTTCTCTAATTCCGCTACTTCCGTTTCTTCTTCGCCAGCTGCGGTCTCCTCTGCCGCCTGGGCCTCCTGGACCTCATCGGCATATATTATCCCTGTGGGAACCGCGGACAAAAGCATTGAGCAAAGCGCAGCCTCCGAAAGCAGGACCCCAAGTCTCTTAAGCCTCATCATCCTGTACCTCCTTAGCTTCTCCGCTCATCTTCCCGGCTTCTCCATTCTCCTGTTCCTCCGGCAGCGCAGACTCGTCCTCATATTCCATTTCCGGGTCATATTCCCCCTCTGGGCCATATTCTCCCCTTCGCAGATTGAGATCCATATCCCCGTCCAGGGTGCCGGTAAAGCTTCCGCTCAGATACCCTGCAAAGTACCCCTTTACGGCTCCGTTTATATAGACATTCCGGCTCAGGCCCATGATCGTATTTCCCGTCGAGGCCGCCCCCGCCTGGATCTTGAAGGAGG
>JAFTEI010000092.1 GCA_017453965.1 Lachnospiraceae bacterium | reverse complement strand
TTTGTATTTCCTCCTTTTTGTGCTTAATACGCTATGTTCATGATTTTTTGAGTAAGCGCAAGCTATATTTCCTGTATTCCGGTAGGAAAATCGTACAATAGGCAGGCTGTTATGTCAATAGCTTAGAACATACATAAAATATAGACCTGGTTCAAATCAAATATTAGAACTCGTGAATTCAGGGACAGCGTCGGACAAAGCCTGCGCCGAGGGAAGAGTGACAAATTGATATAAGCAGGCGCCGGGCCACGCACTTGCCGCACGCCGGATCATAACACAAATTGATATAAACATCTTATATGTGATATATTTATAGGCATGAAATTAATGGACATAAATCTAAACTTAAATAAAATATATGAGCGCATAAGGAGGGGGAAATATTCCTACATCTGCTGCTATACCCTGCTTTTCGCGCTGTGCGCAGCCCTGACCGCCGGCTATTTTATCCTCTACCACAAGACCAATATCTGGCAGCAGGACGGGCTAAAGCAGCACTATAATGCCCTGCTGTACTACGGGAAATATTTAAGGGCCGTCATAAAGGACCTCTTCGACGGAGGGGGCTTCAGCCTGCCTATGTGGGATGACACCATGGGTTACGGCTCCGATATCGTGACCACCCTGCACTACTACGCCATAGGTGACCCCTTAACGCTCCTGAGCGCGGTCTGTCCCGTCTCGAAAATGCAGTATCTCTACTTCGGTATATATGTATTGAGGCTCTACCTCGGAGGCCTGGCCTTTTCCTGGCTTTCGCTGTGGCACAAAAACACCAGGGCAGCCACCCTGCTTGCGTCGTTAATCTACGTGTTTGCGTCCTATTCCCTGACCCAGTGCCTCATGCATTCCTGCTTTCCGACGCCCCTGGTCTATTTCCCCCTCATTATCCTGGGGATAGACAAGATATTCGAGGATGAGAGCCCGGCGGTATTCATCGTATTTACCTCGATAGCGGCCCTGAGCAATTTCTATTACTTCTATATGCAGGCGGTCCTGGCGGCGCTCTATATAATATACAGGTATGTATGCAAATACATTGCAGGAAATAAGGTCAGGGAGGGGTGGCATAAGAGCGCCTTAAGGACGCTGGGCCGCTTTGCCCTGTATGGCCTGAATGCCTTTTTGATATCGGCGGTGATGCTGGTGCCGGTGCTAAACGTCATGCTCTCTTCGGCCAGGTGGAAGGCGGAGAAGTATGTTCCGCCGCTCTATAACATAAGCTATTATGCGGGACTTATCGGCAGCTACGTCGCTCATAAGGGAAACGGGAGCGGGACCCTTCTGGGCTATACGGCGCTGCCGCTCGTTATCGTGATCCTGCTTATTTTGCGGCGCAAAAGACATATGAAGCAGTTCGTCCTTTTCGCGGTGATGACCCTGTTTTTGCTGATCCCCGCGGCGGGCTTTGCCTTAAACGGCTTTGCCTATGTCTCCAACAGGTGGGTCTGGGCCTATTCACTGATGACGGGCTGCCTCTTTGCCGCGCTCTATCCGAAGCTCTATGAGCTGACTGCAGCGGAGAGGAGGAGGATAGCGGCTGTGCTGACGGTGCTCTCTGTGCTCTCCGTCGCCCTTTCGCCCACAAGGAATGAGCGCGGCTTTTTGAGTGCCGCACTGATCCTTCTGGTTGCGGTGCTTATCTCTCTGACAGAGCTTAAAAAGGAGCGGAGCAGCTATGACACTGTAAATCAGACATCACCGGGGCTAAAACCCCCTTTAATAACGAAGAATTACGGCAGCACGAATATCGTCCTTTGCGCCATGCTCGTATTTTTCATTGCCTTAAACGGCTACGAGCAGTTTTCCGTGACGGCGGGAAATTCCTTTATCGAAGAGTTTACGGATTCCGGGATAGCCGACAGGAAGCTCACCCGGAACAACGCGGATGCGCTTTTGGAGGGAGCAGCTGAGGGAGATTTTTACCGTGTAAACGAGGAGGGGATAGACAGCACGCAAAACAGCTCCATACAGAGGAGGATAAATACCACGGGCTTCTATTTCTCGCTGACAAACCCCTATATATCCGATTTTATAAACTATATGTACTTTATCTGGCCCAAGGACTATGACTACGAGGGCTGCGACAACCGCTCCGTGCTGGATGCCCTGGCCTCGGTCAAATATTACCTTGTCAAGGAGGGAGAGGAATATAAGCTCCCCTTTAACTACACCGAAGAGGTGGGGGAGGGAGAATTTTACGGAGGCAGAGCGAAGCTCTACAAGGGCGAAGGAACACTTCCCTTCGGGACGGTCTACGATTCCTACGTACCGCTGTCCGATTTTGAAAAAATGGACGTGGCGACCAGGCAGAACGCGCTCCTGGACGGGGCCGTGCTGGAGGACAGCTCTTTTAAAAAGGCGGAGGTGACCAGCGATGCCGTCAGCGTCTTAAAGAGCATAAGCGGGACCGGCTCGGTGGAGATAGACGAGGAGGCAAAGACGATACTCGTCAGAAGAAACGCGACGGTGACCTTCAATATAGACGGACTCGATGAGGCGGAGACCTATCTTATAATGAAGGGCTTAAGCTACGAGGGGATACCTCAGAGGGCTACCTACGACGAGGGCGGCTGGGCCGGGCTCACGGTCTTTGAACGCTATAAGGTCAGGGCCGGAGACAGGTATTTTTCACCGGATGTTACGACGTCAATGAGAATCGCGGCCGGGGACAAGGCGGATATCGTCGAATACTATACACCGAAGCATATTTATTATTGCGGAAGACACGATTTCCTCACAAATATGGGATATAACAAAAAGGGACTCAAGGAGATAACCATGACCTTCCGGGACCCGGGGCTGTATTCCTTCGAGGACCTGGACGTGGTCTGCCAGAGTGTGGGCAGTATAGAAAAAAAGCTTCAAAAGCTGTCCGGGGGCGGAATGGAGAGGGTCACCCGGGGCATCAATTCCTACAGCGGGAGCGTCTCCTTGAGCGATCCTAAGATAATGGTGTTTTCAGTTCCATTTTCAAAGGGCTGGAGGGTCTTTGTAAACGGAGAGGAAAAGGAGCTTAAGCGGGCGAATATAATGTATATGGGAGTCGAGCTTGACGCGGGGGAGAGCGATATCGAGCTTCGATACGAAACTCCCGGCCTGAGACTCGGAGCCATGCTTACTTTGGCAGGGCTCGTAATGCTCGCGGTCATACTGACGATAAGAAATATGGAAAAAAGGAAAAACGGAGGTGACAGACCATGAGAGATATGGACTATTTAAGACTGCTTGCGGATAAGTTTCCGAACGCGAGAAAGGCGGGGGCAGAGATTATCAACCTGCAGGCCATCTGTGCACTTCCCAAGGGAACGGAATATTTCTTTTCCGACCTGCACGGTGAGTACGAGAGCTTTTCCCATCTTTTGAGAAGCTCCTCGGGAATAATCAGGGCCAAGATAGAGGAGACCTTCGGGGACCTGATGGAGGAGAGCGAGCAGCTGAAGCTGGCCAGGCTCATTTATTACCCCAACCGGGTCCTGTCAGAGCGCAGAAGGAGCGGGACCTTAAGCGATGAATGGATAAAGGTCACGATAAACCAGCTTATCGCCATATGTAAGGTGGTGAGCTCCAAGTACACCCGTTCCAAGGTCAGGAAGAAGCTGCCGACGGACTATGCCTATGCCATAGATGAGCTGCTGCACCTAGATACCCACGATGAGAATAAGAAGCTCTACTACAAGGCGATCCTGGATGAGATAGGGGACATAGAGGCCGGAGATGCCTTTATAGTCGCCCTGTGCGACCTCATACAAAATCTGACCATAGATTCGCTGCATATCATTGGAGATATCTTCGACAGGGGACCCAGGGCGGATATGATAATGGAGGAGCTCATGAATTTCCACGATGTGGATATCCAATGGGGAAACCATGACGTGAGCTGGATGGGAGCCGCAGCCGGGAATACCGCGTGTATCGCCAATGTTTTGAGGATAGCGACCAGCTACAACTCATTTGACGTGCTGGAGGACGGCTACGGGATAAATCTGCGGCCCCTGTCCATGTATGCGGCCGAGGTCTACGGCGAGGACCCCTGCGAATTTTTCAGGCCCCATCTGCTCGATGAAAACAAATACGATTCGGTCAATCCATCCCTTGCCGCAAAGATGTGCAAGGCGATAACCATAATACAGCTTAAGCTGGAGGGGCAGCTGATCTTGAGGCACCCCGAGTACGAGCTGAATGACAGGCTGCTTTTGGACAAGATAGATTACAAGGAGGGCAGGGTAAGGATAGGCGACAGGGAGTACCAGATCAGGGATAAAAATTTCCCGACCATCGATCCGGAGCATCCCTATGAGCTGAGCGAGAGGGAGAAGGAGCTCATAGAGACCTTGAGGCTCTCCTTCAAGCACTCCGGCCTGCTGCAGGAGCATATAAGGTTCCTGTATGCCAACGGCAGCATGTATAAGATATGCAATCACAACCTCCTCTACCACGGCTGCATACCGATGGATGAAAACGGGGAATTTTTAAAGATCACCATGAACGATGGGACCTATCAGGGCAAGGCCTATATGGATTACCTGAACCGGAAGATAAGAGATGCCTATTTTCTCGATGAAAGCGACGAGCCCGAAAAGAAGAGGGAGGCGCTGGACCTCATGTGGTATTTGTGGTGCGGCCCTAAGTCGCCGCTTTTCGGCAAGGACAAGATGGCGCTTTTTGAGCATGTGTTCATAGGCAACCCGGTCCTGGACGTGGAGAAGCTAAATCCCTACTACAGCTTTTCCAAGGAAGAGGAGACGGTGGATAAGATATTGAGGGCCTTTGCCCTTGAGCCGGAGGGGGCGCATATCATAAACGGGCACGTTCCCGTAAAGGTCAAAAAGGGAGAGAGCCCGGTCAAGGCCGGAGGCAAGCTCTATATAATCGACGGAGGACTTTCGAAGGCCTATCAGAAGCAGACGGGGATAGCTGGGTACACCCTGATATTTAATTCCCATCATCTGGCGCTTGCGGCCCACAGGCCCTTTGTACCCGGAGAGAACAATACTCCGGAGATACAGATAGTGGAGAGGATGCAGGAGAGGATACTGGTGAGGGATACGGATATAGGAGCTTCACTTTCACAGCAGATAAGCGATTTAAAGGAGCTCATAAACGCCTACAACGCCGGACTGCTGACGGAGAGGGATTAGAGTTAAGAAGCGCGGTTTAAGGAGCAGAAAGGACACTCATGAAAGGCAGCGAGGAGAATGTAAAGCCCCACAGATCCATAAGGACGCAGTTTGCGTTTATATTTATACTGCTGGTGGCGGCTATGCTCGTCATATGGTGGATAATCAATTCGCTTTTCCTGCAGAGGTATTATCTTCGGAATAAGAAACGCACGCTCGTAGAGGCGTATGAGCGCCTGAACGTACTGCTCGAGGACTACGGCGGACAGGAGATACCCGAGGACACAGGAAATGAGATCGATACCTTCTGCACAGCCTCGAACATAAGCGTGGCCGTGGTAAGCACTTCGTTCTATACGATATTCACCTCGGAGCATAAGGACGACCTGCTCATAAGAAGGCTCATGGACCACCTCTTCAGGGAGGATATCACCGCCCGGAGCAGTGATTATTCCATAAGGATATCGGGGGATGTGCGGGGAGTGCAGTCGGATTCTATGGAGCTTTGGGGAACCTTAAAGAACGGGGATATGGTCATTATGAGGACGCCCATAGAGTCCATCCGGGAAAGTGTGGCCATTTCCAACAGGTTCTATAGCTATATCGGCATCATCCTGGCGGTGGTCAGCGGAATAGTCATGTGGATAGTGGCCGGAAGAATAACCCGTCCGATCCTGGAGCTTACGGATATTTCGGACAAAATGGCGAAAATGGATTTTGAGGCCAGGTACAAGGGCGACAGCGACAACGAGATAGGGGTCCTGGGCAGCCATATAAACGAGATGTCGGACAATCTTGAAAAAGCTATATCCGATCTTAAGACGGCCAACAATGAGCTGCAAAGAGATATAGAAAAGAAGGAAAAGCTCGAGGGGATGAGGCTGGAATTTCTCTCCAATGTGGCCCACGAGCTAAAGACGCCTATAGCCCTTATACAGGGCTACGCGGAAGGGCTTAAGGACAATGTGACCGAAGACAGCGAGACCAAGGATTTTTACTGTGAGGTCATAGTAGACGAGGCTAATAAAATGAATAAGCTCGTTAAGAACCTGACGACCTTAAATCAGCTGGAATTCGGAAACGATGAGATATCGATGGAGCGCTTCGACATTGCGGAGCTCATAAGAAATTATATAAGCTCTTCGGAGATCCTGCTTAAGCAGAACGGGATAAAGGCCAGCTTTGAGGCGGAGGGACCTGTTTACGTCTGGGGAGATGAGTTTAAGATAGAGGAGGTCTTCTCAAACTATTTCAGCAATGCTGTCCATCACTGCGCCGTGCCTGAGGCGGGCGGAGAGAAGAGGATCGACGTCAGGCTTAAGCGTGAGGGCAGGACGGCCAGGATAACCGTCTTTAACACGGGGAAGCCGATACCTGACGAGTCCCTTGACAGATTATGGGATAAGTTTTATAAGGTTGATAAGGCCCGTACGCACGAATATGGAGGTTCAGGTATCGGCCTGTCGATAGTTCGTGCTATAATGGAAGCGCACAATAAAAGCTACGGAGTAGAAAATTACGAAAACGGAGCCGGCTTCTTTTTCGAGCTGGACTGTGAGGAATAGGAAATTGAAGAAAAACAGAGTTCTGGTGAGCATAATACTGATAGCGGCGATGCTGGGCTTAAGCGCCTGCGGGGCGCGTCTCGACCTTACGGATGAAGAGGTCGAGAGGGTGGTCAATTATTCGGCAAATATCCTGCAAAAGCACAATTCCCAGCGCAGGGGCACTCTGGCCGATGTGTCCGATACCTCTCTGGCTGTATTGCTCGAAGAGGAAGATATGCAGGCGGCTGCGGAGGCCAGACGGGCAGCCAGGAGCGCTAAGAGGCAGCAGGAGGAAGCGGCCGCGGCCGAGGGCGAAGGAGAGGACGGGGAGAGCGTTGTCGGCGCAAACGGCAGTCCTCTGATCGACGCGAACGCCACCGAGTTTAAGAGCTTGGCCGAGATACTTGGGCTAAGCGGCTTCAGCATAGACTATACTGGCTATGAGATAAAAGACTCCTACCCGGAGAGCGTTTCTGAGAATGACCTTATGTTTGGGATAAATGCCAGCGAGGGGGACGCCCTTCTGGTGCTCAAGTTCAATATAAGAAATCTTGGACAGGAGACGGCGCGCTGCTCCGTCCTCGATAAGAACCCCTCCTTCAGGATGAAGATAAACGGGGACAGGCACAGCTTTTTAAAGACGCTTTTAATGGATGACCTCGCGACCTTTGACGAGGATATGGAGGCGGGAGAAGAGAAGCAGGCCGTATTGATCGCAGAGATATCGACTGCCAAGGCAGAGGCCATACAGACCCTAGTGCTTACGTTAAAGAAGGATGGCAGCGAGAACCAGATGGTCCTGCAGGGGTCGGGCGGCCAGATCGCGGCTCCGTCAGCGCAGGGTGCGTCCGGTGCGTCCGGGGCAGACGGTGAAGAGGCGGCGCAGGGCAGCGGGACGGAGACTGAGGCTTCCAGAAATGCTGCGGAGGGAGCCTCGGGCGAGCTTGATCAGGAAGAGTTCGACGAGGTGTTTGGAGATATTTTAGAGGAGTTTGCCGAAGACGGTGGAACAGCGGAGTAAGCTTATAAAGATACGGGACTTTATTGTCCGCAATCGTTTTTATATAATCTGCGGTTTTCTTATTCTGGTAAGATTTCTGTATTGCGTGCGTATTTCAGGCAGACAGTCCTTTGCGGCTGACGAGATGTCGGAGATGGGCTTTATCGCCAAGGCCAATTCACTTAAAGATATCCTCATGTATTTCCTGACGGTGGAGATCACAAATCTTCCGCTCTTTGCCCTGATAGCTGCGGCCTGGTACAGGATAGTGCCCTGGGGCGAGAGCTGGCTCCTGCTGCTTTGCGAGATACTCACATCTACTGGAATATTGTTTGTAGCGCTTGCCGCGCGGAAGCTCAAGGACGATACGGCAGGCTATTTTGCGACTGCTTTCTGCGTGATCTCGTCCACTCTGATCCTGCGCTGCGATATGGAATACAGATGCTATTCCTTCCTTTTTATGGCTATAGCGGTGTGTCTCTACCTCTATATATGCAGGCAAAAGAGGGATGGGGATGAAGGGCTTCACGGAAAGGGCGTAAAGCAGGAGCTGATCCTCGGGGCGGCCATGACCGTGCTGGCCTATGCGCATTATTTCGGGCCCCTTATCATCGTGGCCCTGTTTGTGGCCGACGTCTTTCTCTTCTTAAAAAAGAGGCTCGGGATAAAATTCGTGATTCCCTACATGATGTCCGGCCTTCTGCTGCTGCCCTGGTTCCTTCTAATGCTTAAATTCAAGGAAAAGTCCATAACGGATTTCTGGCCGTCGCCGCCGACTCTGGGGAGTATTCCGGAGATCCTCCGCTTTGTTTTAAGCTATGACGAGCCCGTGTATGTCTATGCGCTGATAGCTATGCTCTCGGCCGTCGTGCTGGTGCTTTGTAAGATAAGGGAGGGGAAGTTTGACTGGGGAGTGTACTACCCCCTGGTGGTGAGCCTTTGGGTCATATGGTTCCTGCTTTTCGGAGTCTTTGTCTACAGCTCTAAGATCAATATATACGGGAGCATCTGGGTGGATAAGTATTTTATATCGCTGATACCGTTTATCGTGCTGATAATGGCCTTTTTTGCGAGCGTTTTGACGGACAGGGCCGTAAAGCCAGACGAGAAGGAGCTGCGGGGTATGAGCACCGTAGTCATCTGCGCCTTTCTGGTCATGTATTTTGGACTTGGGAACTATTACCACGACGTAAAGGAATATACTGATGTGCCTCTCGACCCTTACAGGGAGGCGGCCCTCTACCTCAGGGACAACGCACCTGAGGGCGGGGATATCCCGCTTCTTGTGCCGACAGAGGGCGGAGCGGTACTGGGCTTTCAGGAGTTCTATCTGGACCACTACGGATTGGGAGACAGGATAAGGGTGGTCTCGTGGTATGAGCCCGAGGCGGAGGAGATCGTCAAAAACAGCGACAGGTTCTATGTCTTCGATGTGCGGGGAAGGATAGAAAAGTCGGAGGAGGAGGCAGCGGAGGTGCTGAAGACCTACAAGCCCTCCGACAGCGTAAAGGAGTATGGATTGAATTATTATGAGCGAAGTGCTTTGCGTTGAAAAATATTCATAAAAAATACTAAATATAGTGTTCATTTTTTAAATATTATGCTATAATTCTCTAGTAAATTTATTTTTTGAGGGGTATCATATGGAAACAAATATTCTTCTTGATAGTGGAACAAACGAACTTGAGATACTTGAGTTCAAGCTTGATGATGAGTCTTACGGAATTAATGTGGCAAAGATCAAGGAAATCATCCCTTATCAGCCCGTCACGCCGGTTCCCAATTCTCACCCCAGTATAGAAGGCATATTCATGCCCCGTGACATCATGATCACGGCTATTGATCTTAAGAATTGCCTTCAAAGAGGAGCTCAGGAAGGAAAGGGCTTCTTTATCATCACCAATTTCAATAAGCTGGATATAGCCTTTCATGTTGACCAGGTTCTCGGTATCCGACGGGTCTCATGGAATTCTATCATTAAGCCCGATGCTACGGTCAATACGGTTGAGGCCGGAGTTTCAACGGGTATCGTTAAGTTTGATGAGAGGCTCGTTATCATCCTCGACTTTGAGAAGATAGTTACCGACATAAGTCCCGAGACAGGACTTAAGGTTACTGATATAGACGAGCTCGGAGAGAGAACGAGAAGCGATGTTCCGATACTTATGGCTGAGGATTCGGCCCTTCTGAATAAGCTGATCTCCGACTCCCTCAAGAAGGCAGGTTACAACAACCTTATAGACACCGTAAACGGCCAGGAGGCATGGAATTACATTACAGAGGCCTTGAACGAGGGTACTCTGGATCAGAAGGTGGGGCTTGTTATCACGGATATTGAGATGCCGATCATGGACGGCCACCGTCTTACCAAGCTTATAAAGACCAATGATTTCACAAAGCACATTCCCGTAGTTATCTTCTCGTCGCTGGTCAATGCCGAGATGAGAAAGAAGGGAGAGCAGCTGGGAGCAAATGCCCAGTTGTCCAAGCCTGAGATCGGAAATCTTGTAATGGAGATCGACAGGCTCGTAAAGATCAAAGCAGAAGATTGATTTTTTTGGAAAATCCGTAAATAAAGAAAATCGGCGGTTCGGTTGAACTGCCGATTTTTGTTTCATCGCAGTATTGGTCTTGCGGCCAAACGTCTAAACATCATCCTGCGGACGAGCAGGGTAACCCTCCCCTGTTCGATTTATCAGAGTAGCTGCGAAAAGAAGCTGGTGGCCTTTAGGTCAGATTTAAAAATCTACCTCGCCCTTCAGATCCTCATTCTCATTCGCAACATAATAGACCTTGCCGGTTTCAGGCTGGGCATAGATATCCAGCTTAGAGATCGCTACGTCGGTCTTGGACTTGCAATCCTTCTCCACTGCCTTGACGATGTCCTTGGAATTAACCTGACGACCTGCATACTCAATTATAAGTTCTGACTTCATTTAATAAATCCTCCTTGCGTAAAATGCCGCTCAAAACTACATATAGTGAACGAATTTAATTCGTTCACTATAGCGCTGAATTTGAGCCGCGTAAGCGGCATGCTTCCTATTCAAATTCATACGCATCTTTTATAGTAAACGAAATTATTGATTTCGTTTACTATAATTTGTAACTTTGACTATTATAATACCTTGTAAAAAAAAAACAAGCCCCCGTTTTTGCGGTTGATGTTAATAGAAAACTTGGGTATCATGTTGTGGATACTGTTGATACGGAGGAGTAGTTATGAAAAAATTAAAGGACTCTTTGGAATTGGGAGGTATATCCCTTTGTACCACATTAGCATTTGTTCTGGATATGTCGAAGAATGTATATGCCTATGTCGATCCTTCGGTAATGAGCTATACAATACAGGCAGTTGCCGGAATCATCATAGCCGCCGGCGCCGCTGTGGGTATTATCTGGAGAAAGGCAAAAAAGAAGGTCAATACCAAGCTGGGGCTTGATGAGAACAAGAATAAGGAAGTCGAAACCGACGATATAATTGTCAATACCGAAGCCAAAAAGGAAGAGTGATAAAAAAGTAATAGGCAGGTTTCAGATATATGCACATTGTTATAGACGCACTTGGATATATAATGGGGTGGTGCTATTCGCTGGTTGGCAACTATGGCCTGGCAATTATTTTTTTCACATTCATCAGCAAGATAGTCCTGCTGCCCCTTTCTGTCTGGGTACAGCTTAATTCGATAAAAATGATCCGTATGCAGCCTGAGATAAATATGCTGAAGGTGCAGTACTACGGAGACAAGGATCGAATATACGAAGAACAGGAAAAAATATATAAAAGAGATAAATACAATCCCTTTTTATCCGTTATACCTTTGGTCGTTCAGATATTTATACTGATCGGTCTTGTTTCGGTTATCTATCATCCCTTAACCTATATTCTACATCTGGCTGAAAACATAATAGCAGAACTGAATATGCTCGCCGTCAGGATAAAAATGCTGGACCCGGAGCTGAGCTCCATACAGCTGAGCGTGGTCGACCTTGTTCAGAGCGGGGCCTGTGATAAGGAGATTCTGGCCCTGGGTGAGAAGTTGGGTGTGGATATGGCGGGAGTCCTGTCCTCGATCAACAGTCTCAATATGTCCTTTCTTGGGGTCAATCTGAGCTGGGTACCGGTTAAAACCGGCGGGATATCTCTTCTTGTCCCTCTGGTGGCCGGCCTGACTTCATGGCTCCTTTGCGTGGCGCAGAACAGGAGCAATGTTTTGCAAGCAGAGCAATCCAAATTCAATCAATACTCCACGATGGTACTTTCGGTGGGGATATCGCTGTATCTGGGATTTTTTGTCCCCGTCGGAGTGGTTCTGTACTGGATATTCAGCAATCTCTTTGCTATTCTGCAGCTCTACGGGCTGAATTTCGTTATCAACCCCCGAAAATATGTAGATTATGAGGCTCTGGAGCTCAGCAGGAAAAAACTGGAGGAGCTCGAGCTGTACGGCAAGGAAAAAAAGAAGGGGCTTTTTTCAAAGAATATATATGCGAAGAGGGAGAAGGAGGACTACAAGCGCTTCTTTTCCATCGTGAACAAGCATTTGGTGGTCTATTCCGAGCAGTCGGGATACTATAAGTACTTTGGGGACATAGTGGAATATATTCTGAAAAATACGAATATTACAGTTCACTATGTGTCGAGCGATCCGAACGATATTGCCTTTGAGAAGGCAAAGGAGTTCAAAAATCTCAAGCCTTACTATATAGGCTTTAACAAATTTATCGTCATGGCAATGAAACTGGATTCGGATGTGGTTCTTATGACCATGCCGGATCTGGATAATTTCCAGATTAAAAGGAGCTATGTGCGTAAGGATATCAACTATATGTATATAGCCCACGGCTTCGGCAGCAGGCACCTGGTCATGCGTACAGGCGCTATCGACCACTTCGATACTTATTTTGTCGAGGGTAAATATCAGAGGGAGGAGGCCCTGAAAACCGAAGAGAAGTACGGGCTCAACCATAAGGTCATCGTCG
>JAFTEI010000091.1 GCA_017453965.1 Lachnospiraceae bacterium | reverse complement strand
TATCTTTTAGACAGCAACGAGAGCAAGGCCTTTTCCTTCCCCCTGACCAATGACGAGGAATTTGATTATTCCATAAGGGAAGAATTCGTGAGCAGAGTACCGGAGGTATTTGAACGTGCCGTAAACTCACCTGCAGGGTGGTCTCCGGATAGTTCGCAGTATTACAGGGTCTATGCCGATGAGAGGGAGGAAGTGGCAAATGAGATCCTGTCAGGAAAGGACAGAATGGATCTCTATTATGTGGAGTGTTATATTCCATACAGCGACAGAGGTCAGGACAAGCTGGAAAAATGGAACGAGGCATGGGAAGCAGCCTGGGACATGTATAAGGAGCAGTGGTAAGGAACTGTACAAGTTATTTATGAGCAGATCCTAAGCAGCAGTTTTTAAGGCTTATATATCATCCCCAGCATAGTGGTGTCGTCGAACTGCGGTTCGTCCTTTACAAAGTCATGGATGGCGGAATGGACATTCTCGATCAGGATTTTCGGGGAGGCAGACGAAGAGCTTTTGAGGGCGTCAAGAAGCCTGTCCTCATGGAACAGCTCCTTGTCGCTGTTCGTTGCTTCCGTGACTCCGTCGGTGTACTGGAATATGGCATCCCTGGGCTTTAAGACCACCTCCTGATCGACGATCCGGCATCTTTCCGGAAGCATCAGAGCTTCTTCATGATCGAACAGGCCCAGACCGAAGCCGGTATGGACCTTCTCCATAAGCTTCCACTCGCCCCCCTGTAAGAGGGCCATGCGCTCATGCCCCGCATCCGCGAAGGTGAGCTTCCCGGAGGATATTTCCAGTATTCCGAGCCAGACGGTCACAAACATATTGTGCTCATTGAATTCTTCGATGGCTGCATTTGTCCCGTAAAGAATTTTTTCGGGACTCGGCTCCCATTCGTTCTTTTTCGGCAGTTCTCATCTTTATGTCTTCGATATATCTGTCGATCTCCTCCGTCATATCCGCGAGGCTCAGGGCCAGGGCGCCCAGCTCGTCCCTCCTTTTGGCAAGTTTACCGAGATTTTCTCTCACGTTCTGTCCGTTCTTGTTATTTTCATATATATGTACGGCTTTTTGCATATGAAGAAGCGGACGTACCAGCAAAAAGATAATTAAAAGGAGGATGCTCACATAGGAGATACCCCTGTAGAGCGTGTTGGCTATTTCCACATATCTGGTTGTCTGGCCTGGGCATTCATATCGCTGGTCTGAGTCAAAATATAGTTTTCGCGGATCTCCCGGGAATTCGTAAAGGTGGAAAGGAGAAAGACCACCACCAGAATAATGCCGACCGTAAAAAGCAGACTGAGTCTTCTTTTCATAATGTTCCTCCGTGAAGGGGCAAAAACAACTGAGTTAAAGTATAACAAATCCGGCAAAAAAATGTGGCATAGGTTGACAAAAATGTTATACTAATTAGGGTTTTTTTACAATTCGGTCCTGAGCCACGCACTCTGCTGCGTGGCTACAGGCCAATAAAGTATTGGAGTAGGCGAGCCGGTCTCCGCTTCGCTACGGTCGGTTCAAAGCCGATGTCCACTGGACATCGTGAACCCATCTGCGAAGCAGATTTAATTGTGGCGAGCGCGTTGCACTTCAGTGGTTTAGCCACTGAAGTGTAATGATTTTTTGCATTATAGGATGTATCATAAAAAAGAGGAAGCTTAAATGAATTATTCACCGATGGGGGTCAGGCGCCGACAGAGGCAGCTGAAGTCCCGTTTACCCAAGATATCAAATATGTTCTTTATAACCTTCTTCCGTATCTTCATCCTGGGGATAATCGCCGTGGCTGCCATAGGAACGGCAGCGGGCATAGGCACCTTCAAGGGGATTCTGGCCTCCTCCCCGGAGATAAACGAGAAGGATATAAGGCCGGTGGGCTATTCCTCCACGGTCTACGACGCCGAGGGAAACAGGATGACCAAGCTGGTGGCGGCGGATTCCAACAGAATTTACCAGACCATTGACAAGATACCCTTAGACCTCCAGCATGCCTTTGTAGCCATAGAGGATGAGCGTTTTTATGAGCACAACGGCATAGACCTCAAGGGTATAGTGCGTGCCGCGTACACCGGTATCACTACCAGGGATTTTTCCCAGGGAGCTTCCACTATAACCCAGCAGCTCATCAAGAATAACGTATTTACCTCCTGGACCTCGGAGTCCTCCTTTGCCGAGAAGCTGAAGCGTAAGATCCAGGAGCAGTTTCTGGCCGTCCAGCTGGAAAAGCAGGATACGGTGAATAAGGACATAATCCTCGAGCTGTATCTGAATACCATAAACCTGGGACAGAATACCCTGGGAGTTCAGGCGGCGTCCTTGAGATATTTTAATAAGAACGTATCCGACTTAAATCTTTCCGAGGATGCGGTCATAGCGGGGATAACCCAGAATCCCTCCCGGTATAACCCTATTTCACACCCGGACAATAACGCCGAGAGACGTGCGAAGGTATTGAGGAATATGCTGGAGCAGGGCTATATCACGGAGCAGGCCTATAAGGAGGCCCTCGACGACGACGTATATTCCAGGATACAGACCATAAACGCCCAGAGTGAGGAAAATTCCATCAACTCATATTTCGTGGATGCCCTTACCAAGCAGATAATGGAGGATATGGAGGAAAAGCTGGGCTTTTCAGAGACCCAGGCCTACAACCAGCTCTATTCCGGCGGACTTTCCATATACACTACGCAGGACCCGAAAATACAGGCTATTGCGGATGAGGTCACCGCAAATGAGGAAAACTATCCGGCCAGCACCAGATATCTTCTGGACTACAGACTTACCGTAACGGATGCCGAGGGAGAGTACCACAATTTCTCATCTGAGGCGATGCAGAAATATTTCAGGGAGAGCAATTCGGGCTACGAGAGGCTCTATAAGACGGTCTCGGACGCCAATGCAGGAGCGGAGGCCTATAAGGAGTACATTCTTTCCCAGGGCTACGAATTTGTGGACGAGGTAGTGTCCACGACTCCCCAGCCGCAGATTTCCATGACTATCGAGGACCAGAAGACAGGCTACGTCAAGGCCATAATCGGAGGCAGGGGAAAGAAGGAGGCTTCGCTTACCCTGAACCGCGCCACCGATACTACGAGGCAGCCGGGTTCCACCTTCAAGGTGGTCTCCACCTATGCACCGGCTCTGGATACGGGCTTAAAGACCCTCGGAGACGTGCAGATAGACGAGCCCTATGCCTATGCCAACGGGCGCCCGGTCAACAACTGGTATTCGGGCTACAAGGGCCCCTGTACATTGCGCTATGGTATAGAGCAGTCCCTAAATATCGTGGCCGTAAAGACGCTGACGGACATCACCCCGCAGCTGGGCTTCGACTACCTTCAGCGTATGGGCTTCACCACCCTGGTGGAAAAGAGGGAGACCTCAGACGGCAGGATATTCTCCGATATCACCCAGACCCTCGCCCTCGGAGGAATCACTGATGGAGTGAAGAATCTGGAGCTTAACGCGGCCTATGCGACCATTGCCAACGGAGGCGAATATATCAAGCCTAAATTCTATACGAAGATACT
This sequence comes from Lachnospiraceae bacterium, assembly GCA_017453965.1. Lineage (GTDB taxonomy): Bacteria > Bacillota > Clostridia > Lachnospirales > Lachnospiraceae > NK4A144. The sequence goes on along the minus strand of JAFTEI010000091.1, from coordinate 9,643 downwards.
CGATCACGATGGAAACGTTCTGCTGGAGAACGAAAAGGAGAGCTCCCAGGTATTGAAGCCCACTACGGCTTGGCTCCTGACGAGCGCCATGGAGGACGTTGTTACAAAGGGTACCGGCGGACGGGTAAGATTTGACGGTATGTCCATAGCGGGTAAGACCGGAACTACCTCCGATGAAAACGACGTGTGGTTCTCCGGCTTTACGCCTTACTATACCTGTACGACCTGGGCCGGCTTTGACAATAACGTCGACCTTAAATCCGGAGACGAGGCCAATCTGGCCAAGACGATCTGGAGGGAGACTATGAGCCGCATACACGAGGGCCTCGATGATCCGGGCTTCCCGATGCCGACAGGAATAACCACAGCGGTAGCCTGCAACAAGACCGGCAAGCTGGCTCTGGATTCCGTATGTGCCCTTGACGGCAGTGCCCACAGCGAATACTATGCAGAGGGAACGGTGCCCAAGGAATACTGCAACGGGGTTCACAGCTTCGGAACTCAGCAGTTATATGTATGTGCTCTCACCGGACAGGTGGCGACGGAGAGCTGTCCCTATAAGGTGCCGACGGCGAGCGTAAATCCTGCGCTGGGCTTCTGTCCTCATTCCGTCGATGCGGCTACGGCAGCGGCTCAGAACGCGGCACTGCAGCAAAGCATAAACGACGCCAACGCGGCGGCAGCTGCGGCAGCGGCCGCTCTTCAGCAGCAGCTTATGTCAGGTGTCCAATAGGATAAAATTAAGATCAGGATGCCGCACCCGGGAATTGATGAATCAGAGATCCGGCAGATGTGCCGGCGTGTTTTAGATGGAGTTATTTTATGAAAAAATTTTTCAAAGTGTTGCCTTTGTTTGTTTTGGGAGCGGCCCTGACCGGCTGCTCCGTGCTTGGGGAAAATGCGGGAAGCGCAAGCAGCGTTGCGGCTGTCAGAGCGGCCGCGGCCTCCTATAACGGCCTGGCGCCGGAGGACATTTTCAACGATTCCCTGGATCTGGGGGCCATGAATAAGGATTCGGATAAGCGAAGCGAGGCGACTCCCTTTGAGAACGTGGCACAATCCCTGGATGAGGTGGGAGTAGTGGACGGAGAGGAGATAGCCATCACCGTGTCCTTTCCCTTCGAGGACAGCATGAAGGGCTATTCTCTTTTATATATTAAGGCACCGGAAAAGGCCTTTATGCGGCTCTTTGACGCCAAGGGCAATCTGGTTCAGGAATTCGGGGATATGGACATACAGGGAGTTCCCTATTTCAGATATGACAACCTGGTCTCCGGCGGGGAGTACAAGGGCTTTTCGGTATTTGACCCGGAAAAGAGTGGTGAGGAGTACAGCGGCTACTATTATATCCTGGATGAGAACGGCAAAAAATTTAATTTCGACGCCATAAGCGTGCCGGCCTATGAGGGACTGCTGGAGGGCACCTACAACATCCTCCTGTACACCGAGGAGAGAAAGGAAATGTCGGGCAGCAGGGACTTTTACCAGGTCTTCTGGGAGGCGGGAAAGTGCCCGAAGGTAAAGCGCTGGGAATATGAGGTAGCAGAGGGAAATTACGAGAAGACCTCCATGAGGATATTTGACGCCATGGAGGATAAGCTCATATACGAGGGCCCGATGGAGCTGGACAATGACCTGGAGCCGATAAATCAGGATTTCTATAAGTCCATGATAATCAATAATCTCCAGGTCTATGCCGAAGACATTCCGGAAGAGGTCATTTTCTACACGGGAGAGCTCAAGGAGAAGCCCCAGGCGGATACAAAGACGGACTCCGGGGAGGAGACAGAGGGGGAAGAGCAGGAAATCCCGGAGCAGATAACGGAGGAATACGAGGACCTTAATGAGTGTCTCAAGGCCAAGGGCCTCGATGAAAAGTCCGCTATAGGCGAATATGTGGACGAATTCGGCAACAAGGAATTCGAGGTATATTACGATACGAAGAGCGGTCAGGGACTGGCCGTGGCCTATCGCTGGTACTACGACCCCACCCTAAAGAAAAAGGCATCTCTCGAGGCCTTTCCGATCGCCAAATATGAGAGGTCGAAGAAGACATATTCCTTCCAGCCCATGAGCCTTAACGCGGAGGAGAGGATGTCGGGATATTCCAAGACCTCGGAGTATATTTCTGGGCAGCTCAGGAACCTGGAGATAAGGGATTTCGACAGGACGATGGAGGACAGCCCCGGCTACGAGACCCTGATCAGGGAAAACTTCGTCTACAGGGACGACGGAAGCCTCTACTACCATGGACGTTCCCACAATGCGTATTACTACGGCATTGATTATATGGCGATGAATGAAAAATACGACCTTTCATCCAGACTCGTCTATTCCTCGGCTCTGGTTATGACAGGCTCCAATGAGCTTTACAATTTTTACGAGGGCGATTCCAAGAAGATAAAATATCAGATCTTCCTGGATAAGTCGGACGACGGAACAGTCAGCATTGAGATTAACGAGGTAAAATGAGAGGGTCGATCACCGGGTTTAAAGGATGCAGGATAAGAAGGAAGAAAATCAGGTCTTAAAAAACTGGAAGATACTTTTTAATAAGGATGAGGAGATAAACATTACCTCCTGCCGCATGGTCTGTGTTATCTTCGCAATCATCTGCGGACTCTTTGTTCCCATAAACTTCTACGCCGGAAGTCCGAACATGGCCGTTGCAAACGGAATAATCTGCATCGTCATGCTGGTCAACCTTATCGGGATCATAAAGCTCAATACCGTGAAGTACGCCACACCCACACTGGTAGTGCTTATGGTCGTAGTAACCATCTATTATCTGTATTCCGGAACGACGGAGGGCTTCAGTATCCTGTGGATAGTCCTGGTGCCCGCCTTTGCCATATACATGATGCCCTTCCACTACGGCATCCTCACCTCCGGTCTGGCGGAGCTTATCTTCATACTGGGTCTGTGGACCCCGCTCGGAAACGGGGCTTACCAGTATTCCGAAACCTTTAAAGCCAGATTTCCCATTCTCTTCTTCGCCGATATAGTTATGTCGGTGCTGATAAAATACCAGCTCAATAAGAGCGCCATAGAGCAAAAGGAGCTGACCGAGAAGAGCATCTACTATAAAGAACAGGCGGAATCCGCCAACAGGGCGAAAAGCGATTTCCTTGCCAGCATGTCCCATGAAATACGTACCCCGATCAATTCCATACTGGGAATGAACGAGATGATACTTCGGGAAAGCCAGGAGGAGGATACTCTTATGTTCGCGACGGATATAGAGAGGGCTGGGAATATCCTGCTGTCGCTGGTAAACGAGATCCTGGACTTTTCCAAGATAGAGTCCGGCAATGTCCAGGTCATAGAGGACGAGTATTCCCTAAGCTCCCTTTTGGGCGACGTGCTGCAGCTCACTGAGCCCCGGGCCAGAAAGAAGGACATCAATATAGTCATAGATGTGGACGAAAATACGCCCGACCAGCTCTTCGGAGATGACGTAAAGATAAGGCAGATCGCCACAAACCTGATGACGAACGCGATAAAGTACACGGATGCCGGCGGAGAGGTCAGGCTCATCGTGGGCCACAGCGTCCAGGCCGGCGGCAATATCTTTTTAAACATAAGCGTCAAGGACAATGGAAGAGGAATCAAGGAGGAAGACAGGGAGATACTGTTCAACGCCTTTCAGAGGCTGGATGAGAATGTCAACAGGGCCGTCGAAGGGACGGGACTCGGACTTGCTATATCCTACAGCTATGCCCAGATCATGGGAGGAACTCTGGAGGTCGAAAGTGAATATGGCGTAGGCTCCTGCTTCTATACAAAGCTTCCGCAGAAGGTCAGGGGAACGAAGACCATCGGCAAATTTGAAAAGGATTACAGGAACTATCACGTCAGAAAGAAGGAGTATGTACAGGCCTTTACTGCGCCTGACGCCCACATACTCGTAGTGGATGACAACGAGATGAATCTCCAGGTGGTGAAAAATCTGCTCAAGAAAACCGAGGTCAAAACCGACCTTTGCAACAGCGGCTCCAAGGCACTGGTATTTTTGGAGAACTATACCTACGATGTCATCCTTTTGGATCATATGATGCCGGAGATGGACGGGATAGAGACCCTTAAGAGGATAAGGGAGAGGATAAGCGCGGACGTTCTGCCGGCCATAGCGCTGACGGCCAATGCCATAAGCGGAGCCAGACAGATGTATCTGAACAGCGGTTTCCAGGAGTACCTCACCAAGCCCATAAAGAGCGAGGACCTGGAGCAGATGCTCATAAGGTTTCTCCCGGAGAGCAAGGTCCATCTTACCGGAGGTGTACGGGAGAACAGGGAAGTCACAGAGGAAGCGGTATCGGCGCAAAATGACGACAGCAGCGATATCTTATACATCGATGAAAGGCACGCCATGGAGTATGCCGGGGACGATGTCGAGTTTCTTGCCATGAACAGGGAGTTCTTCCTGTCCAGCGTTCCCGAGACCCAAAAGCAGCTCTCCGACAGCTTTGCGGCCGAAGACTTTAAGGGGTACGGCATAGCGGCCCACGCCCTCAAGAATAACCTCTTTACCCTGGGAGCGGACCGGCTGGCGGAGGAGGCCAAGCGGATGGAGCTGGCCTGCAAGGGTCATAACTTCTCATATGTCAGGGAAAACCGCCAGGCCTTCGAGGACAATCTGGGCAGGTTGATAGCGAAGGTCAAAGCGCTCATAAAATAATCCTGTAACAGGCTAAATGGTCATAAAACAACATCAAAATGATGAATATTCCTTGCCGTTTTGCTCCTTCATATGTACAAATCCCACAAGAATACTCTATTTACAATTTGTTAATAATTTGATAATATTTTAACGTATTTGGGGCTTGATTCATGAAGCAGTCCCGGGTAAAGGTCAAAGGTGCGTTAGCACCTTCCGGATGCAAGATGTGATTATCGGACTTGCTCGGGATAAGCACGTCTTGTGTCCGGAAAGAGCACGAAGTGCTTTTGACCTTTACATAGACAAAGATTTATTTTAAGGAGGAATGAAACAATGATGAAAAAGGTTTTAGCAGCAGCATTGGCAGCTACAATGTCTTTAAGCCTTGTAGCATGTGGCGGCACAGCAGCAGCTCCGGCAGCGGACGCAGCGGCTCCCGCGGCAGATGCAGCAGCTCCCGCTGAGGATGCGGCGGCAGCAGAGGCTCCCGCTGAGGACGCAGCAGCAGAGGCTCCCGCAGATGATGCGGCAGCAGCAGAGGGTGGACAGCACTACAAGCTCGGTTACACCTGCATGGACGGAACAAATCCCTTCTTCGTAACCATCGAGGATGAGATGAGGTCCCTTATCGAGGCAAAGGGTGATACCTTTGTAAGCACTGACCCCGGTAACGACGTAACAAAGCAGATCTCACAGGTTGAGGATATGCTTTCACAGAATCTTGACGGTCTCTTCATGAACCCTGTTGATGCAGAGGGTATTACACCCGCTCTTGACCAGGCTAAGGAAGCAGGCGTTCCCATGGTTGGTTTTGATACAGAGGTAGCTGATCTTTCTTACCTCGTTTCTTACACCGGTTCCGATAACTACAACGCTGGTAAGGTCTGCGGTGAGGACCTTGTTAAGAAGTGTCCTAACGGCGGCGACATCCTTGTACTTGACTCTCCTACGATGCAGTCAGTTACAGACAGGACCAACGGCTTCCTGGATGCTATCGAGGGAAAAGGCTTCAACATCGTTGGACAGCAGGACGCAAAGGGTAACCTTGAGGTTGCTATGGGCATCGCAGAGGACCTTCTCCAGGCACATCCCGATGTAGTAGCTATCTTCGGCGGAAACGATCCTACGGCTCTTGGATGTCTTGCAGCAGCTAACGCAGCTGGCATCAAGGACTGCAAGATCTACGGCGTTGACGGTTCACCCGACATCAAGGCTGAGCTTGCAAGCGGCGATACTCTTATCGAGGGAACAGGAGCACAGTCTCCCGTATCTATCGCTGACAAGGCAGTTGAGATCATGTACGATTACCTTGCAGGAAAGCCTGTAGAAGACAGATATCCTGTTGAGACCTTCCTTATCACAGCTGATAACGTAGCTGATTACGGTACGGATGGTTGGCAATAATCCTAAGGGGGACCGCCGCGAAGCGGTGGTGGATGCCTTAGGATGGCCAGAGATTACCTTTCGGTGAGAAAAGTGATTTCATACTTGTAACAAATGAAAACCAAGGCGCGGGGCCATATCAAAGTTAAGGGTTCCGCGCCTTTCTTAAAAAGAAAATGGAGCGGGTGTTGAATTGAGCGATAATATTATTTTAAGAATGAAAAAGATCACCAAGACCTTCCCCGGAGTTAAGGCTTTAAGCGACGTTGACCTTGAACTTAATGAAGGCGAGGTTCATGCCCTCCTGGGAGAGAATGGTGCGGGGAAATCGACACTTATAAAGGTACTTGGTGGAATTTATCACGCCGATTCCGGCGAAATAGAGATCAATGGTAAGAATGTAAAGATCAACAGCGTTCAGGATGCCGAGGCAAACGGAATAGCCATAATCCATCAGGAGCTGGTACTGGTTCCGTATATGTCCGCTGCAGAAAATATCTTCCTTGGAAGAGAGCTGGGAGCGGGCATAACTGTTAATTTAAAGGCCCAGGAAAAGGAGGCCCAGGCTGTCCTTGACAGGCTCGGGATGGATATAGATGCACGTTCGCTGGTAAAGGATCTGTCGATAGCAAAGCAGCAGATGGTGGAGATAACAAAGGCTGTTGCAACAAATTCCAGAATTCTGGTTATGGATGAGCCTACATCTTCCATAAGTGAGAAGGAGGTAGACAACCTGTTCAAGATCATGAGAGATCTTACCTCCCACGGAGTAGGCATTATTTATATTTCCCACAAAATGAGCGAGCTGCAGGAGATCTGCGACCGCGTTACCGTCATGAGAGACGGGGAGTATGTGGGAACCAAGGTAGTAAAGGAGACCTCGAGGGACGACCTTATCGCGATGATGGTAGGACGTCAGCTCACGAGCTACTACGAAAGAGATTTCCTGGAGCCCGGAGAAGAGGTTTTAAGAGTAGAGAATATTAACGATAATAAGCGTGTCTTCAATGTTTCGTTCAATCTCAAAAAGGGCGAGATAGTGGGCTTTGCCGGCCTTGTCGGAGCGGGACGGAGCGAAACTATGCAGGCTATCTTCGGTCTGACCAAGGGCTCGACCGGAGACGTCTATATAAACGGAAAAAAGGTGGATATAAAGAGTCCTATCGACGCCATGAAGAACGGACTTGTAATGGTTCCGGAAAGCCGTAAGGAGCAGGGCCTGTATCTGATACAGGACGTCCGCTACAATACGACTATCGAGATACTCGACCAGTTTATAAAGAATTTGAACGTCAACACCAAAAAGGAGACCGAGGTCACACAGAAGTATATCGATATGATGTCGACCAAGACGCCTTCACAACAGCAGATCATCGGAAATCTTTCCGGTGGAAACCAGCAGAAGGTGCTTATCGGGCGCTGGCTGGCCACGGACCCGCAGATACTCATTCTCGACGAGCCTACGAGAGGAATAGACGTAGGAGCCAAGGCGGAGATATATGCTATCATGAACAACCTGTTAAAGCAGGGCGTTTCGATAATAATGATCTCCTCTGAAATGCCGGAGATAATAAATATGTCCGACAGAGTTTACGTTATGGCAGAGGGAAAGATCGCCGGCTGTATCGACCATGAGGAGATCTCGCAGGAAGCAATAATGAAGCTTGCAGCGGTCTAAGGCCGGGCATTTGAATTAGATAAATCAGATGGAGGAAATTAAGATGGACGAAAAGAAAAAAGTTGCAGCGCCTGCGCCGAAAAATGCGTTTATGACGTTTGTATTTGAAAATATGGGTATCCTTGCCGCACTGGTAGTGCTCTGCCTTATCCTGGGTATCTTCCCCGGAACGAGCGAGTATTTCGTAACGGTCAAGAACCTGTTTAACGTATTGAGACAGATCTCCACGAACCTGCTCCTGGCCTGCGGAATGACGATGGTCATCATCCTCGGAGGTATCGACCTTTCAGTAGGCTCAGTCATCGCTCTTAGCGGCGTGCTCGCTGCGGGCGGAGTGGTAAGATACAACCTTCCCATAGTTCCGGCTATGCTCCTGGGAGTTCTTATCGGAATAATCTTCGGACTGTTCAACGGCTTCGTTATTTCCAAGACTACAATACCTCCCTTCATCGTAACTCTTGCTACGATGAATATCGCCAGAGGTCTGGCGGGAGTTTATACCGGCGGTTCTCCGGTCAGAGTCGTTACCAAGGAATGGCAGTGGATAGGTGCCGGCTATGTGGCGGGAGTACCCGTTCCGGTCATAATCATGATAATCGTATTTATCGTTTCGCTGCTCATCATAAACCGTACCAAGATGGGACGTTATATCTACGCAGTGGGCGGAAATAACCTGGCTGCGACCTATTCAGGTATCAATGTTTCAACTGTCAAGTTCTTCGTATATACCTATTCGGGAATAATGGCAGGAATAGCGGGAATAATCCTGGCTTCACGTATGTATTCCGGACAGCCCACCGCAGGTGAGGGAGCGGAGATGGACGCGATCGCGGCGGTTGTTGTCGGCGGTACATCCATGGCCGGTGGTTCCGGTAAGCTCGGCGGAACGCTTATAGGTGCGCTGATAATCGGTATCCTGAACAACGGACTTAACCTTATGAACGTCAATTCCTTCTGGCAGACGGTCGTAAAGGGTATCGTTATCCTGCTGGCTGTTACTATCGACTTCTTCAGGAACAGGAAAAAGTAAAAGGCGCCTGGGTTTATGCCACATTACGAGCCTTTTATGCCGATTTGATAAGTCAAAGCGGTCACTACGTAAGCGATGCATATTATAAAGGAGATAGTATATGAAACGATCTGAGATCAATGCGGTGATCAAGGAGATGGAGGCGCTTATCGCCGAAAACGGTTTTCACCTCCCGCCCTTCTGCAACTGGACACCAGAGGAGTGGAAGACCAAGAGCCACGAATATGACGAGATACGTGACAATATGCTGGGCTGGGACATAACCGATTACGGCCTCGGAAATTTTGACAAATGCGGTTTCGGACTGGTCACCCTGAGAAACGGAAACCAGCACGATCCCAAATATAAAAAGGTCTATGCGGAGAAGCTCCTGTTTTTGAGAGATAACCAGATGTCTCCGATGCATTTTCACTGGTATAAGTCGGAGGACATCATAAACCGCGGAGGCGGGACGCTCCTGATCAAGGTCTACAATGACGACGGCAACGGCGGACTGGACGATACGGACGTACTGGTTAATTCCGACGGCCGCTCCTACTACGTACCGGCGGGCACGGAGGTAAAGCTGACTCCCGGAGAGAGCATCACTATCTGGCAGCACCAGTACCATGAATTCCACGTAGTACCGGGGTCGGGCAGCGTGCTCATAGGTGAGGTTTCGCAGTGCAACGACGACAATACGGACAACCGTTTCTACGAGGAGATGGGGAGGTTTCCGGCTATCGAGGAGGATGAGCCGCCGTACAGGTTGTTGTGTAATGAGTATCCTCCGGCGCCGTAGATACCCGGACACTGATGCGCTTGGCGCATCAAGACGTGTCCCAAAAACATCCACTGGATGTTTTTGCCTCCGGCGCCGTAGACACCCGGACACTGATGCGCTCAGCGCATC